>NZ_VRVD01000023.1:0-26004 GCF_008040015.1 Methylobacterium sp. WL18
GTCTTCCAACGCCGAAAAATGCTCCACCAGTGCCTTGCCTGACATCGGATGCCTCACCAGACCGAGGCCCCCTGTGAATCACGCAAAAGGCAACACCGAAATCCATTCCTTTCAAGCGATCGCCCTGCGCGAGCTGGCCCGGCGTATTGAGGACCGGCACCAGCCCGTGCTCCAGGCACTCGGCTTCGGCCCCGCGCGGGGCTCCGTGCAGGATCCGCACGGCGGCCCCCCGGGGAACGTACCGCCGGAGCGCGATCCCTTCGTCGAGATGGGCCACGAAGAAGGTTCGGCAGCCGGCCGCGGACAGGATGGGAGCGACGCGGGCGGCGCCCAGGCCATACGCGTCCGCCTTCAACACCGCGGCGCATTCCGCCGTCCCGAGGCGGCGTGACAGGAGCCGGTAATTGGCCGCGATGGCGTCGAGGTCGACTGTCAGCATCGCCCCCGCGTGCGGACGCCCGCCATCGTCGAACGCCTGCACCCTATCGTCCTCCCGATCCCTCATGCGCGCGTCCACGGGCCTCATGCCGCGTAACGGCCGACGGCGAGGTCTTCGTGGGCGATGTCGGGCGCCCGGCCGGACATCAGGTCCGCGAGGAGCCGGCCCGACCCGCAGGCCATGGTCCAGCCGAGGGTGCCGTGGCCCGTATTCGTATACAGGTTGTCGTAGCGGGTCGCCCCGACGATGGGCGTCCCGTCCGGCGTCATCGGGCGCAGGCCCGTCCAGAACGTCGCCCGGCTGAGGTCGCCCCCGGCCGGAAACAGGTCGTGGACGCACCGCTCCAGGGTCGCGCGACGGGGCGGACGCAAGGCCTGGCTGAAGCCGGCGAGTTCGGCGGTGCCGCCGACCCGTATGCGGTCGCCGAGCCGGGTCAGGCCGACCTTGAACGTCTCGTCCATCACGGTGGAGACCGGAGCCGCCTCCGGATCCGTCACGGGCAGGGTCAGGGAGTAGCCCTTGACCGGGTAGACCGGCAGGTTCAGCCCGAGCGGACGCAGGAGCGCCGGGGTGAAGCTGCCCATCGCCGCCACGTAGGCGTCGGCGCGCAGCACCTCGGACCCGCAGGCGACGCCGGTCACGCGACCGCCCGAGGTTTGGAGCCCCGTCACGGTGACGTTGTAGCGGAACGTCACGCCGAGCCCCTCGCAGATGGCGGCGAGTCTCTGGGTGAACAGGTGGGCATCCCCGGTCTCGTCACCGGTGAGACGCAGGCCGCCCGCGATCTTGTCCTTCACCCGGTCGAGCGCCGGCTCGGCGGCGACGCAGCCCGCCGGGTCCAGCACCTGGTAGGCGACGCCGTAGGCGTCCAGGACCTTCGTGTCGTCGCCCACGTGATCGAGCTGCTTGCGCGTGCGGAACAGCTGCAGCGTGCCGCGTTCGCGATGGTCGTAGGCGATGCCGGTCTCGTCGCGCAGGTCGCGCAGGACGTCGCGGCTGTATTCCGCGAGCCGCACCATCCGCCCCTTGTTGCGGGTGTAGGCCTCCACCGTGCAGTTCGCCAGCATGCGGGCGAGCCAGCCGTAGAGACGGGGCTCGACGGACGGCCACAGGACCAGGGGGCGGTGGCGCATCATCAGCCACTTCATCGCCTTGACCGGAATGCCCGGAGCGGCCCAGGGGGCGGAATATCCGGGGGAGACCTGGCCGGCATTGGCGAAGCTGGTCTCCAGGCCGGACGCGGGCTGCCGGTCGATCACCGTGACCTCATGGCCGGCCTTCGCCAGATAATAGGCGGCGGACACGCCGACCACGCCGCTTCCCAGGACCAAGACCCGCATGTTCGCTCTCCTCGGCACCGAACATCCGCATTCGGCGCTCATCCGCCGCCCGGGACTCTGCGATCGCGGAGTCCTCGGCAGGGTCTGCGGGAAACGCGTCGCCCGGTCGCCGGCCGAGGTGTATCGAACATCGAAACCCGCGCACGATGCTGCGAACGTGTTGCAGTTTCTGCGAAGCGGATGCCATGAAACGATAGGAACTGCCACGGAACGACAGGTCGTTGCGCGATGCCACAGGATGAGATCGACACCGCCATCATCCACGCCCTGCGCGCGGATGCCCGGATGCCCAATGCGGCCCTGGCCAAGCGCGTCGGCCTGTCCGCTTCCGCCTGCCTGCGCAGGCTGCGGATGCTGGAGCGGGACGGGACGATCCGGGGTTACACCGTGCTGCTCGACGCATCGGCCGCATCGGGCCTGGTGGTGATGACCCAGATCGAGCTCGAGCGGCAGACGGAGGATTACCTGAACCGGTTCGAGGCCGCCGTCCGCCGCTGCCCGGACATCCAGGACTGCTACCTCATGACGGGCAGCTCGGATTACCTGCTGAAAATCCGGGTGGCCGATGCCGGGGAGTACGAGCGGCTTCACCGATCCGTGCTGTCGAAGCTGCCCGGCGTATCCCGGATCCAGTCCAGCTTCACGATCCGGAGCGTCGTCGGCCGCTGACCTGCGGCCGCCGGATATCCGGCCAGCGTGACGGGCCATCCGCGGCCTCGCGGCGATCGACGGATGCGGCGCGGACGGGCCGCCCCCGATCGCGGCGGCCGCCTAAATCGCCATTGCATCGCGGGATGGGGAATCCGTCGCCCGCGCCAAGGCCTGCAGGAAGGCGGCGATCGACGGGTTGCGTCCCTCGCCCCGGCGGAACGCCACCGAGATCTGGCGGGCGATGGGCGGATCGAGCTCGGTCACGCACAGGCTTCGGCCGGTGTCGCGCAGCCTGAGGTGCGGTTGGATCGAGATGCAGCAGCCGGCCTCCACCATCGCCTGCACGACCTCGAAACCGTGGCAGTGCGCGTGGATCTTCGGCTCGAACCCGACGGCGCGGCAGGCCTCGACCACGACCTCCGAATAACCCTTGTCGGGGTTGTCCAACGCCCAGATCTCGGTCCGCAGGTCGCGGAGCGTCACGGCCGCCCGGCCGGAGAGCGGATGGCCGCCCGGCAGGACGACGCAGAGGCGGTCCTCGCAGAGGGACCACGCCTCGATCGTCGCCTCCGGGATCCCCTCCAGGGTCGTGAGATCGTCGATCAGCGCGACATCGGTCCGCCAGCCGCGTAAGGCGGCGAGGCCGTCCATCGGCTCCAATTCGTCGAACCGGATGCGCAGCGACGGATGTGACACCCCGATGGCGACGATGGTCCGGGGGAGCAGGGCGGCGGCGACCGAGGGAAACGCCGAGACCCGCAGCTCGCCCGCCACGGTCCGCTTGAGTTCGGCGATGTCGGTCCGGGCCTCCTCGATGACCCCGATCACCGTCTCGGCGTGCAGGACGAGGCGTGCGCCGGCGGGGGGCAGATGCACGCCCCGGCCACGCCGTTCGACCAGGGCGATGCCCAGCTCGGCTTCGAGGAGGGCGATCTGCTGGGACACCGCCGACGGCGAGATACCCAGGGCTTCGGCGACCGCAGCCATGGTCCCGCGCACGGACAGCTCCCGGAGCGTGCGCAGACGCGTGAGATCCATTGCCCTCGCCCGGCCGTTGGATGTCTCCAGGACGGCGACCGCGACGGTCGCCGGAGATCCGGCGCCCCCGGCTTCGCGAGCCGCGGGGCGCCGGGGTCGATTACGGGTAGATCGGGAAGCGGGCGCAGAGATCCGAGACCTGCCCGTGGATCGAGCGGACGAGGGCCTCGTCGGACGGGGCCTTGACGATCTGCGCGATCCAGGTGCCGATCGCGCGGAACTCCTCGGCCCCGAAGCCGCGTGCGGTGCCGGCGTTGCTGGACAGGCGCAGACCCGACGGCGCCTCCGGGGGGCGCTCGTCGAACGGGATCTGGTTCTTGTTGACCGCCAGCCCCGCATGCTCCAGCGCCTTTGCGGCGATGTCGCCGGTGATGCCCTGGTTGACCAGATCGACGAGCATCAGCCCGCAATCCGTGCCGCCTGCGACCAGGCGGACGCCGGCCTCCGCCAGCGTGGCGGCGAGCATCCGGGCGTTATCGAGCACCGCCTGGTTGTAGCCCTTGAATTCCGGCCGCAGGGCTTCGCCGAAGCAGGCGGCCTTGGCGGCTACGATGTGCAGCATCACCGAGCCCTGGACGCCCGGGAAGATGCCGTAGTTGATCTTGTCGCTCAGCGCCTCGTCGTTCCACAGCACGAGGCCGCCGCGGGCGCCGCGCAGCGACTTGTAGGTGGTCGAGGTCACCACGTGTGCGTGCGGCAACGGATCGGGATAGATCCCCGAGGCCACAAGCCCGGCGAAGTGGGCCATGTCGACGACCAGGTAGGCGCCGACCTCGTCGGCGATCGCGCGCAGTCCGGCGAAATCTAGGACCCGGGCGTAAGCGGACCCGCCCGCGATGATCATCCGGGGCTTGTGCTGGCGGGCGAGGCCGCGCAGCTCGTCCAGGTCGACGAGTTCGGTCTCGCGGTTAACGCCGTACCGGACGATGTTGTAGTCCCGCCCGGTCAAGGTGGCGGGATGGCCGTGGCTGATATGGCCGCCCGCGGCGGTGTTCATCGACAGGATGGTGTCGCCGAGCTTCAGCAACCCGAGGAAGACGCCACTGTTCGCGTTCGATCCGGAATGCGATTGCACGTTGGCGAAGCGCGCGCCGAAGAGTTTCTTGGCCCGCCGGAGGGCCAGGTCTTCCACCGCGTCGGCGAATTCGGCGCCGCCGTAATACCGCGCGAAGGCGAAGCCTTCGACGGTCTTGTTGGTGAGGGCCGAGCCCTGCGCTTCGAGGACGAGGCGGGACACGATGTTCTCGGACGCGATCAGCTCGATCCCGTTCTGCTGGCGACGCAGCTCGCCGCGGATGGACGCCGCGAGTTCGGGATCGGCGTCGAGGCCTTCCGTGAAGTAGCCCTTGTGCAGGTATGTCATGTCGTCAGGCCCTCGCCGCAGAGAAGGAAGAAGACGCGGGTCGGCATCCGTCGGGGCGCCGCGTGGGCGTGCCGGCGACCGCCCGTCCGCGATCCGTGATCGCCCCTTGGATGCGGTTTTTGCCGAGGGTCCGCAAACGACATATCGTGGCCGCGAGACCAAGCTCACCTAGGCCTCAGATGCCCCTCTCTCCGCCCCGGCCGTCCCTCCCGTCGCTGAACGCGCTGCGTGCCTTCGAGGCGGCCGCCCGCCACGAGGGCTTCGTCGGCGCGGCCGACGAACTCTGCGTCACCGCGGCCGCGATCGCGCAGCAGGTTCGCGCACTGGAGGATTGGGTCGGCAGGCCGCTGTTTCACAGGAAGGCGCGGGGCCTGCAACTCACGAGCGAAGCCCGGGCGATGCTGCCGCGCCTGGTCGAGGCGTTCGACGCCCTGGCCGGCGCGGCCCATGGCCTCCGTCGGCACGCCGAGCGGCAGGAGGTCCAGATCGCGGCCCTCCCGTGCGTGGCGCAGCTCTGGCTCTCGCCGCGCCTCGGGGCGATGCGCAGGGCGTTCCCGAACCTCGAATTCTCGGTGGTCGCGCTGGAGAACCCGCCCGATTTCACGCGGGACCTGTTCGATTTCGGCCTGTTCTTCGTGGACGGGAGCCTGCCCAACTGCACCGCCCACACGCTCGTGGAGGACCGGTTGTTTCCGGTCTGCTCGCCCCAACTCCTGGCTGGGCGCAGGCTGGATCTGGCGAACCTTGCCGACATGACGCTGCTCCATGACGCGCGGTGGCGCAACGACTGGGCGCGATGGCTGAGGCATGCCGGCGACCGGCGGGTCGACGCCCGCCGCGGATCGACGTTCTCGCTCTACAGCATGGCCGTGGAGGCGGCGATCGAGGAGGCCGGGATTCTGATCGGCCACAGTAGCCTCTTGCAGGTTCCCCTTGGCGACGGGCGCCTGCTGGCGCCGATCGATACGGCCGCCCTGCTCGGTCCCCCGCTCTCGCTGATCCTGTCCGAGGGGCGCGGGCTTGAGGGGGGAACCGAGGCCGTGGTCGCGTGGCTGCGCGAGACGGCGCCGGCGCCCGCCGCACGGTAGGTGTCGGAGCGGGTCGATCGCCTCAACACCGCCTGTGCGCGTCGCGAATCGCGACACTCTGCACGGCTCAAAGCTCTTGTTTTGACGCGCTCTCTTGCGACGAACCGGAGCCACTTCGTCGGAGAGCGCTCTAACGTGCCGCCCCAGTGTCGGCCCGCCGGAGGTATGCGCGCGCCTCCTCCGGGGGGACCATGCTGCCGCCCGTGGCCCAGACGATGTGCGTGGCCGCCTCCAGGCGGTCGCGGTCGAGGTTCAGGCGGGCGCGGTAGGCGTCGTCGGCCACGATCCGGGAGGGGCCGGGTGCGCCCGCGACCGCGGAGGGCTCCAGCATGAGGCCTTCGCTGGCCTCGAGCAGGGCCAGGAGGTCGAGCAATTCCTGGTCGGCCACCGTGAAATAGCCATCCACCAGGCGCTGCATCGCCCGGCCGACGAAGCCCGACGGCCGCCCCACCGCCAGGCCGTCCGCGACGGTCGCGTTGGAGATGCCGAAATCCTGAACCGCGATCTGCTCGTGCAGGCCCGTATAGACGCCGAGCAGCATGCAGGGCGAGGGCGTGGGCTCGGCGAAGAGGCAGCGGACCGCATCGCCGAACACCAGCTTGAGCCCGAACGCGACCCCGCCGGGCCCGCCGCCGACCCCGCAGGGCAGGTGGACGAAGAGCGGGTGCTGCGCATCGACCGGCACGCCGAGGGCGGCGAGCTGCGGCCTCAGCCGCAGGCCGGCGACCGCGTAGCCCAGGAACAGATCCTTGGAGTGCTCGTCGTCGACGAAATGGCAGTTCGGATCGGCCTCGGCCTCGGCACGTCCCTGGGCCACGGCGGCCCCGTAATCGCCGGCATGCTCGACCACCGTGACACCGGAGGCGCGCAGGCGGTCCTTCTTCCACTGCCGTGCATCCGCCGACATGTGGACCGTGGTCCGGAATCCGATCTTGGCGCTCATGATGCCGATCGACAGGCCGAGATTGCCGGTGGAGCCGACCGCGACGCTGTAATCCGCGAAGAAGACGCGCGCGCTTGCCCCGCCGAGCGCCGCGTAGTCGTCGCCGGTCGTGATCAGCCCGGCTCCGAGGGCCAGGGTCTCGGCCCGCTTGAGCACTTCGTAGATGCCGCCGCGTGCCTTGATCGAGCCCGAGACCGGCAGGTGGCTGTCCTTCTTCAGCAGAATCCGGCCGCCGCCCGCGTAGCCGTAGCGCCGACGGAGGGCGTCCGCGAAGGCGGGCACAGCGACGAGGTCCGACTCGATGATCCCCCCGGTGGCGGCGAGGTCCGGGAAGAACCGGACGAGCAGCGGAGCGAAGCGCGCCAACCGCGCGCTCGCATCCTCGACGTCGGACAGGGTGAGCCCGGCATCGGCGAGCGCGGTCGCGGCGGGGGCGATGGCGGGGTTGAACCACGCGGTTTCCCGGCCCGCGATCAGGTCGCCGATCAGGGGATGGGTGGAGAGCCACGTGTCGAGTGGCCGTCCGTGGATCGAGGGGGCTTGCCGGGTCATCGTGAGGGTCCTGGCTGGTCGACGCTCCGGCCCGGCGACCGCCGGGCGCCAAGCCGCAGAGGGCGGGTCGGACCGTGTCATAAACCGGGACGCCGAGCGCGTGCAGCTCCCGGTGGATCGCCGCGGGGCTGCCGGCAAGCGCCCGGCTGACGCTCAGACGATTCTCAGGGCGTGCGGGCAAGCGATCGAACGGATCTTGCTCCGGGATGCGAGGCCGTCACCGTCCCATCCATTCGCTTGCCGGCTTGCACTCAGTATCGCGAGAACATCTGCTGTATCTGCTTGGCATCGCTCGTTTTCGTGAGCGCCAGCATCAGAAGGACCCGGGCCTTCTGCGGGTTCAAGGTGTCCGACGTCACGGTGCCGAGGGCGTCGTCGTCGTGTTCGCCATTGCGTTCGACCAGGCCGCCGTTGACGCGGGACGAACGCACGACGACCACGCCCTTGCCCACGCCGGCCTCGACCGCCGGCTGCACGGCCTTGGGGATGCTGCCGTTGCCGGTTCCGGCATAGACGATGCCCTTGGCACCGTCCCCGATGGCCGCGTTCAGGAGGGCGGGGCCGACATCGACGTAGGAATAAACGATCGCCACACGCGGCAACGCGCGCAGCGTGGAAACGTCGAACTCCGTCGCCGCGGTGTGCGGTCGCGTCGTCGTCCGGTAGAAATGCGGCTTGCGCCCCTGCATGATGCCCAAGGGGCCGACATCGGGCGCCTTGAACGCGTCCAACCCGGTGGTGTTGGTCTTCGTCACGTCTCGGGCGGCATAGATCCCGTCGTTCAGCGTGACCAGCACGCCGGCCCCCTTGGCGGCGGGGTCCGCGGCGATGGCCACGGCGTTGGCCAGGTTCGCCGGTCCGTCGGCGCTGACGGACCCCGATCCACGCATGGACCCGACCACCACGACCGGCTTGTCGCTCTTGACGACGAGGTCGAGGAAATACGCCGTCTCCTCCAGCGTGTCGGTTCCGTGCGTGACCACGACGCCGTCCGCGGCGCCGGAGGCCAGGACCTCGTCGATCCGACGGGCCAGGCGCAGCCAGACCTCGGCGGTGATGTCCGGGCTTGAGACCTGCGCGACCTGCTCGGCGCTGACGTCCGCGGCGGCATCCAGCCCCGGGACCGCGGCGACCAGCGCGGAGCCCGACAGGACGGAGTCCTTGCCGGTCGTCTGCGCGATGGTCCCACCGGTCGCCAGGACCAGGATCCTCGGCTTCGCCTGCGGTCCGGCCGCGGAGGCGGGCGCGCCGCCGAGGGCCATGACCGCCGACAGGGTGGTGGCGATGGTCGCGCCAATACGTCCGAGCATGTCTGATTCTGTCCTTCGACGCGGCCCGACCACGAGCCGGCAGGTGGATGTTCCAGGGACCTACGATCGGCGGGACGCAGCTGCAGGCGCCGTCGGACCCGGTCGTGCGTTCATCAGTGCCGCGTGACGATGCTCGCTGGGAGCCATCCCGTAGCGCGCCTTGAAGCGGCGGGCGAAGTGGGCTTGGTTGGCGAAGCCGCAGCCATAGGCCAGGGCGCCGATGGACAGGTGGGTGCAACCCGGATCGGCTAGGCGGGCGGCGGCCGCCTCCAGGCGTTTTTGCCAGATCCAATCCGAGATGTGCTGGCCGCGCTCGTGGAACAGCTCCTGCAGCCGCCGCAGCGAGACGCCGACGGCTGCCGCAAGCATGGGCGGATCGAGGGTCGGGTCGCCGAGGTTGGCCTCGATGAACGCCTTGGCGCGCTGGATCACGAGCGTCCCGTGCAGCGGTCGCGGCACCTCCTGTGCGAGGCGCTCGGCGAGGCAGGCGACGATGAGATCGATCCCGACCCCGACCATGCGCTCGGCGCTGTGAGCCGGCAGCCGATCGCCCTGGTGCAGCAGGTTGGTCAGGAACGAGCGGGCCAGGGTCGTGACCGGCCGGTCGCCGTCGACGGTCAGGCCGGCGAAGATCCGGGCCGGGCCGAGCACGCTCTCCAATCTCTGCCGGGGGATCGCGATGGCCAACACTTCGCTGTGGCCGCTATGCTCGATCGTCCAGGGCGTGTTCGTATCACGGACCGCGAAGTCGCCGGCCCTGTCCGTGCTCGAGCGATCGTTCTGATCCGAGCGCACGGTACCGGACAGGACCATGCTGACGAAGAGATGATCGGTCCGATGATTCTCGTGCCGGAGCGTTCGCGGTGTCGTCGATGCTCTGAGATTGCGCAACGAAAACTTGCTGAAGTCCAAGCCGCCGAAACTTGCCCCGTCGATCGTCGCGTCGAACGTTTCGTCACCGAGGCATGATTGTTCCATCGGGACGATACGGTCTTCGCAGACATCCCGCCAATGGCGAAACCGATCTTTCGGCGGCAGCCCGTCTGTCGAGAAGATGGTCTGCATCGCACTGAACTCTATGCGGATCGGGATTCGTCGTCCCGCATCGGAACGAGCACGCTCGGCGCGCGGTCAGAACTCGATCGCGTCGCTGGGGTGCGCGACGCGCTCCTTCAGGGCGTCCGACATCGGGAAGGTCAGGTTCTCGCCGCGGGGCGGGATCGGGCTCTCGAACCACTTGGCGTAGAGCGTGGCGAAGGCCCCCGAAGCCATCATGCCCTTGAGGACGCCGTCCGCGAGCGCCTTGAACTCAGGATCCTCCCTGCGCAGCATCAGGCCGTAGGCCACCAGGTCGTAGGTCTCCGGGAGGAAGGTGAGGGCGGCCGGATCGGGTGCGCGGGACTTCAGGCTGGCGAGCAGGATGTCGTCCTCCATGAAGGCGGCGGCCCGCCCGCTCTGGAGCACCAGCATCGACTCGCCGTGATCCTTGGCCTGGATGACGGTGAAGGTGCCGCCCTTGGCCTTGATGCCGAACGCGAAGCCCACCGCGTTCGACCCCTGCGTGACCACCACGGTCTTGCCGTCGAGGCCCTTCACGTCGTGGATGCCCGACGAGACCTTGGTCAGCCACCGGGCCGAGGACACGAAGGTCGCGACCGTGAAGGCGACCTGCTTGAGCCGGGCGGCGCTGCTGGACGTGCCGCCGCACTCGATGTCGATGGTCCCGTTCTGCATGAGCGGGATGCGGTTGGCGGAATCCACCGGCTGGAGCTTGACCGCGAGGTTGTCGAGCTTGAGATCGGTCTTGATCTTGTCCACGACCTGCGCGCACAGATCCATCGAGAAGCCGACCGGCTTCTGATCGACGTCGAGGTACGAGAACGGGATCGAGGCCTCGCGATAGCCGAGCGTTATGGTCCCCGTGCGCTTGATCTTGTCCAGCGTCGGGCTCTCGGCCGACGCGGCCGTCGCGGCAAGACCGAGCGCGAGCGCGCCGGATAGTTCAACGAACGCGCCTTGCAGGGACATCGGTTTTCTCCTCTCGACGGTTGCGGGTCTTGCGAGGCCTAGCGGCGCGGGCGCCGTCAGCGATACGGGGAGGGGTTCGGGGCCTATCCGAGCGTGGACAGCACCGCCGTACGGGCCTGCATCGACGGCGCGTTGCGGGCGCGGATGGCCTCGATCAGCCGGTCGATATCCTCAGCGGTGTTGAACATGCCGAGGGAGACGCGGATGCCGTCGCGCTCGGGCGAGACGCGGATGCCGCTCTGGGTGAGGTAGTCCAGCCACTCGCCCGCAGGCAGGGCGACCACGTAGATGTGCGGGGCCCGGTGCCGCCGCTCGCGCGGGCCGACCAGGCCGATGCCGAGCTGGTCGAGCTGCTCGATCAGGTGGTCGCCCAACGCGAAGCAGTGGGCCTGGATCTTCTCGACGCCGACGGAGGCGATCAGGTCGAGGGCGGCTCCGAGCCCCTGGATCGCCGGCAGGTTGAAGTTGCCGAGCTCGAACCGGCCCGCCGAGGGGGCGAGCGCCATGTTGTCCGGGCGGGCGATGAAGTCCGCGGGCGGCGCGGCCAGGCTGATCGCCGCCATGTAGGCCGGCTCCAGCTCGGTCAGGCGCGTGTCCCACCACAGCAGGCCGAGCCCCTGGGGCGTGAGCAGACCCTTGTGCGTGCCCGAGCCGACGAAGGTGGCGTTGAGCGCCTTCACGTCGAGCGGGACGACGCCGATGCCCTGCATCACGTCGACCACGAAGTAGAGCCCCTTCTCCTTGCACAGCCGGCCGACGCTCTCGACGTCGAAGCGATGGCCGGCGTGGAAGGTCACCTGCGACATGGAGATGACGCGGGTCTTGTCGTCGATGTGCGGCCGGAAGCTCTCGGCATCGATGACCTCGGTCATCGGGATGAACGCGACCTCGACGCCCTTCTTTGCCAGGTTGAGGAAGGCGTAGGCGTTGTTGGGGTGGTCGCCATCGATCAGCAGGACCTTGTCGCCCGGGCGCAGCGGCAGCGCGTTGGCGGCGATGTTCATGCTCTCGGAGGTGTTCTTGGTGAAGGCGACCTCCTCGGGCCGCGCCCCGATGAAGTGGGCGAGCTTGGTGCGCGTCTCCTCCAGCCGGTTGAGCCAGACCTGCTTGGGACCGGCGGTCTCGTAGCCCTCGCGCAGGAAGCGCTCGTAGGCTTCCTTCACGGGGCGCGCGAGCGGCGTCTGGAAGCCCGAGTCGAGGTAGACGATCGACTCGGCGGCCGGAAACGCCTTCCGCACGGCGGCGACATCGTAATGCTGGGTCATCATCCCTCCGGCGGCACGGGCGTCCCAAAGCAGCGCGCCGGACCGATCCGACGAATGCTTCGAGATCATCAATGTATAAGTGCCGTTAGCGCTGCGAGACCTGATAGGCCTCGTCTGAAAGCTGTATGCCTAACTTGTGTATGCCAAAGATACACGACAGCCGCGCAGCGTCGAGGTACTTCATCGAGCGCCGATAGTTTTCATTCCGAAATATGAGAATCTCTTGATTCTTCGATCTCGCTCAGGATGGTGCTGGACAGGAGCGCCGCCGCCTTCTGCAGAGGCCCGATGAAGGCATCCAGCCCGTCGAAGCCGACGCGCGCCATCGGAACCGAAACGCCCAGGCACGCGATCAGGTCGCCATCCGGCGAGACGATGGGCACGGCGCAGCCCACCACCCCCAGCACGAATTCCTGGTTGCTCTTCGCCCAACCGCGGCGCCGCGTCTCTTCGAGTTGCACCAGCAGCGCGTCGGGATCGGCGATCGTCGTCGGGGTGTACCGGACCAACGGGAGCGCATGAGCCAACCGGTGTCGATCCTTGGCGGGCAACCGGCTCATGTAGATCTTGCCGGTCGACGTGCAGTGGAGCGGGGCGGCATCGCCCGGGTTGAACTGCAATCCCTGATGCTGCTTGGATCGCACGCTGTCGACGTAGATCACCGCGTTGTCGCGCACGACGCCGATCTCGCATTGCTCGCCGATGCGGTCGGCCACGGCGCTGAGGACGGCGTGTCGGCGCACGGTCCGGAACGCCGCGCCGATGGTCTTGGCCGACAGCGTCACCAGCTTGCTCCCGACGACATACCGCTTGGTGCCGAGGGCCTTCTGGACGAGGCCGCGTTCCTCGAGGTTGCCGATGAGACGATGCGCGGTCGGTATCGGCAGGGCGAGCGCATCGGCGATCTCCGCGGCCGAGAGCGCCTTCTTCTGCTCGGCCACGAAGGTCAGTATGGCGAGGGCCCGATCCAGCGGTCCGTCGCGTGACCGTTTGGGTTCGTCAGTCACGGCAAGGCCTCTTGCATGAGAAGCATGGGGCTGTGCCTCACAGGCACGAACTTGCAAAGGCTTCATCCCCGGTCGGAGGACCCTGTCGTGGCATCGGTGTGCGCTGCATCCCGCGGCGTGATGGTGCATCATGGACGCTGACGCGTGAGGCGGAGGACGCACTGTGGCTGGAGTTCGCCACGGCATCGCCCGAACGGCGCCGCGCGCCTCATCCTGAGCCTGTCGAAGGACGACCCGAGTTCCAAGCGTCGCACGACGATAGCCGCGCCCTTGCCGCCGCGCATGGCCTGAACCCGAAGAAGACCCCGTTCCAAACCATCTCTCAGCTTGGACCAACGACCCAGACCGGTTCAGGATCGACCCGCGCCACCGCATCGCGGGATCATACAACCAGAACCGCAACGAGCCTTATACCGAGCGGGTCTGCGCCGGCCCCTTGCTGGACATCGCGATCGGGCTCATCGTCGAGACGATCGTGTTCGCGACGTTCGAGCGGCTCACGGGCCGGCATTGGGACATGAAGCGCTGACGCCGCGCGCGACCTTGCCGCCTTTGCCCCAGAACGCATCGCCTCCAACCCCGATGGGCCGATGACACAGGATACGCTTCGCCTCGGCGCCTTCTTCTACGCCACCGGGCATCACGTGGCCGGATGGCGCCACCCGTCGAGCGAAGCCGATGGCGGGCTCAATCTCGAACGCTATGTCGGCTGGGCGCGCCGGGCCGAGGCCGCGAAGTTCGATCTCGTGTTCCTCGAGGACGGCACCGGCATCCGCGACGGCAACCTGCGCTCCAGCGAGCGCACCGCCCGCTCGGCCCATTTCGAGCCGGTGACGCTGCTGTCGGCGCTGGCGGCGGTCACGAGCCGGATCGGGCTGGTCGCCACCACCTCGACCAGCTTCAACGAGCCCTACAACGTCGCCCGGCGCTTCGCGTCCCTCGACCATCTCAGCGGCGGCCGGGCCGGCTGGAACCTCGTCACCTCGACGACCGATGCCGAGGCCGCCAACTTCGGCACCGACCAGATCGCCCGCCACACCGACCGCTACGAGCGGGCCGAGGAATTCGTCGACGTCGTCCTGGGCCTGTGGAACACCTGGGACGACGGGGCGGTGATCATCGACCGCGCCTGCGGCCAGTTCTCGAAGCCCGACGGGTTCCGGCCGCTGAACCACCGCGGCAAGCATTTCGAGGTCCGTGGACCGCTCAACATCTCGCGCACGCCCCAGGGGCAGCCGGTCCTCGTCCAGGCGGGCTCCTCGGGGCCCGGGAAGGATCTGGCGGCGCGCACCGCCGAGATCGTGTTCACCGCCAACCAGACGCTCGACGAGGCGGTGGCGTTCTACGGCGACCTGAAGGAGCGGATGGGCCGGTTCGGCCGGGCCCGGGACGACCTCAAGGTGATGCCGGGGCTGTTCCCGGTGGTGGGCCGCACCGAGGCGGAGGCGCGCGCGAAGTTCGACGCGCTTCAGGACCTGATCGACCCGATGGTCGGCCTGGCCCTGCTGGAGCGCATGGTCGGCGGCTTCGACCTGTCGGGCTACGATCCCGATGGCCCCGTGCCGGAACTGCCCGAGGCCGAGGGCGCGAAGTCGCGCCAGCAGCTGATGTTCGACCTCGCCCGCCGGGAGGGCCTGACCCTGCGCCAGCTCTACCTCCGGATCGCCGGAGCCCGGGGCCATTCGCAGATTGTCGGAACGCCCGCCCAGATCGCCGACGAGATGGAGGAGCGCTTTCGGGCCAAGGGCGCCGACGGCTTCAACATCATGCCGGCGACCCTGCCCGGGGGCCTCGACGACTTCATCGCGCTGGTGCTCCCCGAGTTGCGCCGCCGCGGCCTGTTCCGCAGCGAGTACGAGGGCCGGACGCTCCGGGACCACTTGGGCTCGCGCCCGCCCGCCCGGGCCGCGACGGTTCCGGACGATCCGGCCGGCGTGTGAATTCAGAGCCGGTTTTGCGGAGGGGCTGTCGATTCAGCAAAGGCGTGCTTGTTCCGCCTGAGATCTGAAGAACGCTGTCCTCTGAAGCGGCCGAATAAAAGCGTTCGTTTCGT
This sequence comes from Methylobacterium sp. WL18, assembly GCF_008040015.1. Taxonomy (NCBI): domain Bacteria; kingdom Pseudomonadati; phylum Pseudomonadota; class Alphaproteobacteria; order Hyphomicrobiales; family Methylobacteriaceae; genus Methylobacterium; species Methylobacterium sp. WL18. The sequence goes on from NZ_VRVD01000023.1 coordinate 15,078, forward strand.
TTGACCGCCGGCGCCGGGATCGACACGATCATGGCTCCGCAGCGCATCTTCCTTGCAGGCCCGCGACGAGCGGGATCGGATCTCGACCGTCCTCTTTGGACGGCAGGATCCACCGGCCGGGTGTGCAGCGGGATCGAGCGGATGCAGGCTTGGGCCTCGCCGCCACCGAGACGGAGTACGGCTTAGCTTTGACCATGTCCCTGAGCGACGACATCCGAGATCATGAGCCGCCGCACGGTTTCGATCCGCAGTCTGCCTGTGCGGAAAGTCGGATGCGTGGCTACATCGCTGCGTCCGCGGCGTTGATCTGTCTGATCGGGTGGATCCTGCATTGATGGCCTTCGGCTTTCGGGGTGGCAGCCTGGCGCCCGGCCACAGCCGGGCCGAAGCGGGCGGCCCCGGGCGCTGAAATCCGCCGCCCGACCTGCGAGCAGACCAGCCCGTCCAACGTCGCGACCCGCAATGTTGCGACGTTCGGCGAGGGCAGGTCCCCGACGTTATCGGAGCAAACTTCAGTTTCTATAGAAAAGATTATTGTTCTTCGAAGCATAGGCGTTCGATGTAGAGGCAGAAATTTATTTACGTCATTTGCGAAATTATCGATCGAGAAATAAAATAGTCATCGGTTTCCGTATAAGCCGCTGCTCGCTCGCTTTCCGTCAATGACGGGTCTCGTGAGCGGCAGGATCGGGCGCAGCAAGGCCGGATCGAGATAGCCACCGGCGGCTGATTTGGTTCGAGGCCGGGCAAACGGGAAGCGCCCGCCCCCTCATAGACCAGAGCTGGTCCTATGGCCGCGTCTCGCACCGCGCTGCGGATGCCGCCTGCGGCACTGGCTTTAGCGGTCATCCGAGGGACATAAGAGGCCCGCGTCCACGCACGATCCTGGGGCGACCGCTACAACGCGGAACCGATCAGGCGGTCGAACCCTATGGTCGGGCGTCGTGCTAATCCGCCGGCCCTGCGAGAACGAGGCGAATGGAAAGCGTTACCGTCGTACTGGCCCTGCTGCTGTCCGTTCTGGTCAGCGGCGCCCTCGGCCGATTGCTCCCCCTGCCGTTGCCCCTGATCCAGATCGCGATCGGCGTGGCCCTGGCACTCGGCCCGCTCCCGAGCACGGCCCTCGACCCGGAGATCTTCTTCCTCGTTTTCCTGCCGCCGCTCCTGTTTCTCGACGGGTGGCGCATCCCCAAGCGCGACCTCTTCCGGGATGGCAAGACCATCCTTGCGCTGGCCCTCGGCCTCGTGGCCCTGACGGTCCTGGGTATCGGCATGCTGATCCACGGGCTGATTCCCGGCATCCCCCTCGCCGTGGCGTTCGCGCTCGCCGCCGTCCTCTCGCCGACGGACCCGATCGCGGTGTCCTCCATCGCGGCCCAGGCCCCAGTGCCGCGCCGCCTGATGCACATCCTCGAAGGCGAAGCCCTCCTCAACGACGCCACCGGCCTCGTCTGCCTGCGCTTTGCCATCGCCGCCGCCCTCACGGGCACCTTCTCGCTGCCGCAGGCCGCCACCACGTTCGTCTGGCTCGCCGTCGGCGGCGTCGCGATCGGCGCCGCGACGACCTTCGTCCTCATGGGCGCGCAGGACCTGCTCCGCCGCCGCACGGGCGAGGATCCCGGTCTCCAGATCCTGTTCAGCCTGCTGACGCCCTTCGGCGCCTACCTCGCCGCCGAGCACGTCCATGCCTCCGGTATCCTGGCCGCCGTCGCGGCCGGCATCGCCATGACCTATGTCGAGATCCAGGGCCGCAGCCTGGGCGCGACGCGGGTTCGGCGGACCGCCGTCTGGGACACGGTCGCGCTGGCTGCCAACGGTTCGATCTTCGTGCTGCTCGGCGAGCAACTGCCCGAGGTCCTGGGGCACGCCGTCAAGCAGGCCGACGTCCAGGGGGCCGGCTGGCTCGTCGCGTGGATCCTGGCCATCACGTTGGGCCTGATGGCCATCCGGTTCGTCTGGGTCTGGGTCTCCCTTCAGTTCGTGCTCGTGAAGGCGCGCCGTCGGGGCGATGGGTGGGACGCGCCGAACTGGCGCCTCGTTGCCGCCACGACCCTTGCGGGCGTGAAGGGCGCCATCACCCTGGCGGGCATCCTGACCCTGCCGCTCACCCTCAAGGACAACACTCCGTTCCCGGGGCGCGACCTCGTCATCCTCCTGGCGATGGGGGTAATCCTGACCTCGCTCGTCCTCGCGAGTACGATTCTGCCGCCGCTCTTGCGCGGTCTTCGGCTTCCCCCCGAGCCCAGCCACGACACCGAGGAGGACGCCGCCCGCGCCGCGGCCCGCGACGACGCGGTGAAGGCCATCGAGGCGCTGCAGCATCGCTTCGTCGAGGAGCACGAAGACGCCTCCATCGCGGTGGAGGCCGGCGCCCGGGCGATGGACCGTTACGAAGGTCTGGAGGCGCCCACGGCGGAGCCCCGGAAGGATCTCAGCCGCAACAAGCAGTTGGCGCACACGGAGAAGCGCCTGCGCCTCGCCGGCATCGAGGCCGAGCGGCAGGCCCTCTACCGCCTGCGTCGTTCCCGCGCCATCGACGACGTGGTTCTGCGACGGCTCGTCCGTGAGATCGACTTGATCGAGGCACGACTCGTCGCCTGACGACGCGTACTGACAGGCCGCATCGTCTCCCTGCGCCTTCGACCTGAACCGCGCGTCGACGAGCCCTCAGCGTGAGACGGCCGGATTGATCCGGTTCGCCGGCTCGGTCTTCCGGCTCCGGACGAACAGCAGGCCGGCAACCGCCAACAGGACGACGGCACCCTGGGCGCCCAGGGCTTCCCAACTGCCGTTGAAGCCGAGATCCGAGACGAGGGACGGGACGCCGTCATCGTGCACCGAGACCAGCGCCTGCTCCTGAAATTCCTGGATCGCGGCCCCGACGAGCTTCAGGCCCATCAGGAACAGGAAGGCCGACGTCAGCACGAAGATCGGCCGGAGGGGCAATTTCAGCGCGAGCCACTGCATCGCCACGAAAAGGACCACGAGGGCGAGCGCCGCCGCACCGAGCCCGGCGAAGAGCGACCCGTCCCAGCCACCGGCGGTCCTGGCCAGGGCGTGCAGGAACAGCACCGTCTCCGCACCCTCGCGGAATACCGCCAGGAAGGCGATGCCGGCCAGGGACAGCACGGTCCCGGCCCCGAGCGCTTGCCCAGCCAGCCGGTTGAGATCGGCCTGCCAGGCCTTCGGATCCTGCCGCAGGAACAGCCAACCGCTCATGTAGAACATGAGGGCGGCGGCCAGCAGCATGACGCCGGCCTCGATCAGATCGTTGTGGTTGCCGTCGTAGTAGGTCTCGAACACCCACGCCATGCCGAGACTGGCCATCACCGCGGCTCCGGCGCCGATATAGATCGGGGCGATCCTGTGAGCGGTATCGGCCCGCCTCATGAAGGCGGCCAGCGCCGCGATCACCAGCAGCGCTTCCAGGCCCTCCCGGAACAGAATGGTGAAGGCCTGAATGAACGTCGATCCGTTGTCCATGAGAAACCTCTTTCGCCCCCGCGGATCATACGGACGGTGTGCGACACTTCTAGCGCAATGTTTTGCGTTGTTTCTAAGGAGGCGCCCAAAGCTACGACAATGAAGGCCTAGATGGCGCCGGCCGGGCGATCGGCGATTGCGGCATGGTCGCGCGACCGGCCGTGCGGCAGGCCGCGAGCGCGAGAACCGCTGCCGTTGCCAGCATCGCGGCGTCGAACCACAGGAACGCCGCCTGGCTCGCGAACGCGACCCACCCCCGGGATAAAAGGTCGGCCGTCGGCACGGCGAGGTAGAGTGCGGCCGCACAGGTCAACGCCTCGTGCCATCGACGGGCCCGCGGCCGCAGCAGGGCCATGAGCGCGATCGCGAACCAACCGGCGAAGAACAGCCTGACCTCCCAAACGGCCCGACCCGGGAGATCGCTCGGCACCAGACGGTTGGCGAGGAGATAGCAGGCGATCGCCGCGGGCAAACCGACGATCGTGCCGACGTTCAAGGCCTCGACTAAACGGAGGCCGAGGGACCGCGCGTCACGCGGCTTCGGCGCCCGCGCCACGGTCCAGAGAACGAGGCCCGTGGCGATCGTGGCGCAGCCCAGGAGGCCCGACAGGACGAAGAGCGCGCGCACCATCGCGTCGGCGAAGTGTGCTTCGTGAAGTCCGACCATCACCGCGTGGGTCCGGGTCGCCGGTTCCGCCGGGAGGGTCCGCGCGCGGATTGCACCCGTGGCGGCCGCGATGCTGACCTGCGGATGGAGATGGGCCAGTCCGTGCGGCTCCTCGAAGATCGCCAGCACCGTCGCGTTCGCGTCGCGCGGATGGGCGACCGTGACCCGCTCCAGCGGCTGGGAACTCTCGGCCAGAACGCGCAGGACGATCGGCCCGAGGGGCGGAAGCGCGGCCGGGCGGCCGGCCGGGTCTTGGGACGGCAGGACCTGCCCGGATTCGGCGAAGTAGCGCTGGGCGTCGCCGCGATACGCAGTGGTAACGCCCCAGGGCATGTACAGCAGGGCCAGCGTCCCCAATCCGCTGTAGGTGATCATCAGGTGGAAGGGCAGCGCCAGCACGCCCGCCACGTTGTGCGCGTCCAGCCATCCGCGCTGCGCCGAGCGGTCCCGGCGGAAGGTGAAGAAGTCCGTGACGATGCGGCGATGGGTGACGATCCCCGAAATCAGCGCGATCAGCATGATCATCGCGCAGGCGCCGACGAGCCACCGTCCCCACAGGGGTGGCAAGCTCAACTCGAAGTGGAAGCGGTAGAGGAAGTCGCCGCCGCGCGTGTCGCGCACCGAGGCCGGCGCGCCGGTCTCCGGATCCAGGAGGGCATGTCCCGTGGGCGGCCCCGGCCGCGAGCGCCAGTACAATTCGATCGCGGGGAAATCCGGTCGCGGCATGCCGATCGACCAGCCGGTCGCGTCGCCGGCGTGCTGTTCGAGGTAGCGGACGCCCAGGTCGGCCGCTCGCGCCAGCGCGTCCGCCTCGGGCTCAGCGGTCGCGAGGAGTTCGGGCCGCATCCAATGCGAGATCTCGGACCGGTAGTAACTGGCCGTGCCGGTGACGAACACCGCGAACAGCACCCAGCCCACCACCAGGCCCGACCACGCATGCAGCCAGGCCATCGATTGCCGGAAGGTCTCCCTCATCGGCGCATCCCGGCGACCGCTGCGGCGCCTACCACCGGTAGCTCAGGCTCGCCAGCACGGTGCGCGGATTGCCGTAGTAGCAGGATCCGAGGGTATCGCAGGTCCCGACATAGACTTTGTCGAACAGGTTCGTGGCGTTGATCGCCAGGGTCGCCCCCGCCCAGGCCGGGTCCAGGCGGGCGAGGTCGTAGCGCAATGTCGCGTCGAACAGGGTGTAGGACGGGATGCGAATTGTGTTGGCCAGATCGCCGAAATGGTCGCCGAAGACGCGCACGCCGCCGCCGACGGTCAGACCCAGAAGCGGGCCGGCCGGGACGCTGTAGGTCGCGAACAGCGCGGCCTGGTTGTAGGGCGTCACCGGGATTCGCGCGCCGATCCGCGGCGCGGTCGGACCGGTGCCGGTCCGGGTGATCCGCGCGTCGAGGTAGCTGTAGGCGGCTGCGATGTCGAAGCCCTCGAAGGCGGTCACCTTCGCCTCGGCCTCGAACCCTTCGGCACGGACGCCGCCGACTTGGGCCTGGAACCCGGATGTCGTGGGCACCAGCACGTTCTGCTGGTCGATCGAGAACCCGGCCAGGGTGAACAGGCTTGCGGTGCCGGGGGGCTGGTACTTCACGCCGCCCTCGATCTGGTCGCCGGTGGTGGGCCGGAACGGCGTCGAACCGGCGCCCAGCGCGGTCGGCGGGACGATGCCGTTATAGCCGGTGCCGACCGCGGGCTGGAACAGCGTGGAATAGCTGACGTACGGGCTGATCCCGGCCTCGAACTCGTAGAGCAGCCCGGTGCGGTAGGTGAACGCCCGGTCGGTCTGCTCGATGCGCGTGTTGCCGACCTGCTGGAGCGTCGTGCTCGTGACGGTGTCGTGCCGGCCGCTGAGCAGCAGCACCCAGCGGTCGAGCCGGATCTGGTCCTGCACGTAGGCGCCGACCTGTTCCAGGTTCTGGCGGATGCGGGCGGTGATCGGCGGCAGCGGCTGGACGCCGCGATAGACCGGCGCGAAGACGTTCAGGCTAGTGGTCAACGTGTTGCGCGTGGCGAAGCCGAGATCGAAGGTCCGCACGTCGAGGCCGAACAGGAGGGTGTGGGCGAGCGGGCCCGTCGCGGCGTTCAGGACGAGTTGGTTGTCCATCGTGAACGCGTTGACGTTGTCGTCGAAGCGCACGGCCCGGCGGGTGACGTTGCGGAAATCGGTGACCGCGCCGGCCGCGTTGGTCGGGAAGCCGAAGCCGCGCACCACCGGCAGGTCGACGTTGACGCCGGAATAGCGCAGGTTCTGCCGGAAGGTCAGCGCCTCGTCGAAATGGTGCTCGAACTGGTAGCCGATGCCGAACTGCTCGCGGCGGAAAGCGTCGTAGCCCGGCTCGCCCAGGAAGGTCGAGCGGCGGATGCGCCCATTAGGGTTCGGGGTGAGCGTACCCTGAGAGGGCAGGAACTGCAGGGCCTTCGAATCGTCCTTGATGTAGTAGCCGAGCACCGTGAGCTGCGTCGCCGCATCGGGCCGGAACGTCACGCTCGGTGCGATGAAGGCGCGGTCGTCGTTCACGCGGTCGACGATCGTATCCGACAGCCGGCCGAGGCCGACTACGCGGTAGAGCACCGTCTTCTCCGGATCCACCGGGCCGGTCACGTCGAACGCGCCGACGAGGCGCCCGTAGCTGCCGCCCTGCACCAGCACCTCGCGGTAGGGCACGTCGAGGGGCTTCTTGCTGACGAAGTTGACGAGGCCGCCGGGCGGGGACTGCCCGTAGAGCACCGAGGCCGCGCCCTTGAGCACCTCCACCCGCTCGACCCCGTAGGTCTCGTAGCGGGACCACGCGTAGGTGCCCTTCGGCAATTGCAGGCCGTCGAGATATTCCGGCACGTCGAAGCCGCGCACCTTGATCCAGTCGTAGCGCGGGTCGCCGCCGAAACGCTCGACCTGCACGCCGGCGGTGTAGCGCAGGGCCTCGCTCGGATTCTGCGCACCCGTCGCCCGGATCTGGTCGGCGGTGACGACGCTGATGGACTGCGGTGTCGCGATGAGCGCGGTATCGGTCTTCGTGCCGGTGGCGCTGCGCTTGGCCGTGAAGCCCCGCACCGGGCCATTCGCCTGCTCGCCGCCGACGCCCGACGGACCGGACGCGACGGCGCCGCCCTGCGCCCCGACCACCGAGATCTCGTCGAGGGTGACCTGGGCCGGAACCGGCTGAGCCGCGGCTACGGCGATCATCGCTGCGAACGCGCTCGCGGCCACCAGGGATAGCGAGGCCGTCCGGCAGATGATCCCGTACGTCAACATTCGGTCCGAGCCCCGCGCGGCCGGGGGGCCGCAGACATCGATGCTCCTTCACGGAAGCGTGATGACCGTCTTACGCTGCGGTCCGACGCGCAACAACGATCGATACTTTCGCAGGAGACGCGAATCCATGCGATCGAGTTTAGTGTTGTTCTAAAGATCTCAGATCGACGCCGTTCGAGCCGCAGCCAGGGCGCTCGGCGGCATGCCGAAACGCCTCCTGAACAGCGTCGCGAAGTGCGGAGCGGTATATCCCACGCTCTGGGCGACTTCCCCGACGGTCGCCTCGCGGCTGGCGAGCATCCGGTAGGCCGCCTGCAGACGCCGCTCCTGAAGGAAGGCGTAAGGCGTCATGCCGTATGCGATCCGGAATCCGCGATTGAGCTTGGCCGGTTTCAGTCCGACGCGCCGGGCCACCGCCTCGAAGTCCGGCACGGCATCGAGGCGTTCCAGGATCAGCGCGCTCGCGGCTTCGACCCGCCCATGATCCACGATCGTGAGCGCACGGGTGGCCCCCGCGGGCTCGTCCGGTGCCTCGGCGGCGAAGACGATCGCGAGGAGTTCAAGGGCCTTGGCCGCCTGGTACAGGGGCTGCCCCGCCGGGCCGGCGGCCGCGAGGATCTGCGACGCGACGGCCTGCACCGTCGCGTCGGCTGCCCGACCCTCGAAAACGAATCCGCGCTCAGGGGAACGCCGGGCCATGGCCGCCGTGATGGAGCCGAGGCTCGCCCTGGCGTGATCGGGATCGACCCGAACGTGGACGCTGCTCAGGGGCTGACCCGACGGGACGGATTGGTCCCTCTCGAGTTCCCGCTCGGTGAAGCCGACCAAGAGCGCAGGCGCTTCGATCGTGATCGCGGGCAGGTCGGCAATCCGTAAGCGGGTCTGCCCGCGCAGGTAGACGACCACGCGCAATCCCGTCCCGACCGGCGCCGTCGTCCGGAACGTCTCCTCGAACGTCGCCTCGTTCGTGAAAACGCTCAGCCACCCACCGAGGTGATGGGCCACGGTGCTGGCCGGACGCTGGAAGATAGTATTGATTAGATTTTCAGAATTCATATGGTCGATTTATAGATCGAAACTGTGGCACGGTCGATGACGTGTCTAAGTTTTGAATTTTTATAATTCTAGCACCAAGTGCTGCGTCGAAAATACGTCGGGCAGGTTGCTAAGGGCCTTCACCGCTAAGCCCGAAGTTCTGTGGCATTTCGATCACCCCATCTGCGGAAATTCATTCGGCGGCAATCTGGGGAGGGTCCGCGATCCAGGTGATCGGCCCTTGAACGAGCAATAAACATGCCAAATTTTTGCCTCTGGCGAAAGCATTCGCTGGGATACCGCATGATGTACCGACTTAACGATAGACTTGTTATTGAATATAAATTTAAATTTATGGCGATAAAGTATACAACAAAAAGCTTGCGTACCGCATTTTTTTTGACATCTAATCGAAGATGGCCTCCGAGTTCGCCTAAAAATTACATCGATGTAACGATGTGATTCTGCAATTCAGAGCGTTTTTCTATTGCGGACAGTGCTAGAGCAATTCGAGATGCATATAAAAGCGCACATTCACAACGGCGCTCCGGGAAGAACTTATCGAAACCGGCCAATCGCGACCGCCCTACGCAGATCAACATTCGGCTTGGCAGCCCTAGGAGCCTCGGTCTCGCACCACGCCCTCGCGCAAAGTTTGGCTACCTCGGATCCAGCGAGTTGGCGCACGCCCGAATATCAAGCCTCGTGGGGGCTGGAGGCGATGCACGCCGCCGATGCTTACGCGGCCGGCTATACAGGCCTGGGCGTCACCGTCGGGGTGGTCGATTCCGGTGTCTATAGCGCACACCCGGAATTTGCAGATGGCCGCGTCAAGCCGCTGACCATCACCGGCACATTCGGCGCGGACGGGTTCTACTTCATGGACAAGTTCGGGCGGCCGATCGATCGGTCCCCGCGCCCTTCCATCTTCTCCGGCGGCCAACTCTATAGCGTTTCCGGCGCATACAACCCCGCATACAACGATCCCCACGGAACGGAAGTCACCGCAACAATCGGGGCGTCCCGTGATGGCATCGGCATGCACGGCGTGTCGTTCAACGCCAATGTCTATGTGGCGAACACGCAGGCCACCGACGAGATGACGTACGGGTTCAACGCCGATTACGCCTACTTCAAGAACGCCTACGGCAGCGTGGCTGCGGCCGGAGCGCGTGCCATCAACACGTCCTGGGGTAATCCACCCCCCGCGGACAATTACAACACCCTCGAGGGTTTGCGCAGTGCTTACGCAAACTTGAGCACCAAGCTCAGTTACCTCGATGCTGCGGCAGACGTCGCAAAGCAGTTTGACATCATTCAGGTTTTTGCGGCAGGCAATAGCGGGGCGCGCAACTCAAGCATTCGAGCGAATGCACCGTATTTCCGGTTAGATATCGAAAAAAACTGGGTTGCTGTCGGCGCTGCCGCAAAAAACGTCAGCGGCAGCACAAACCCCGCGGATCTCGTTCTCGCGGATTACTCGAATCGCGCGGGCGCTGCCAAATATTGGTATATCGTTGCGCCGGGTAGCGCCATCACCGGTGCCGCGCCACCCTACACGTCAGGTGCTGCCTGGAATGCCAGGACATGGGGCATCGACCCGAACCAACAAACTGCCGGCTACAGGTTAGGAGACGGCACCTCAATTGCCGCGCCGCACGCCACGGGGGCGCTCGCGGTGATCATGCAGCGCTACCCGTACATGACCAACCAGCAGGCCCGCGACGTCCTGCTGACCACAGCCTACCATCGCAACGCGGTCGATGGCGTGCCAGACGCCAATCCGAACGCTCCCAACGCGATCTGGGGCTGGGGCGTGATCGACCTCAGCAAGGCCATGAAGGGACCCGGCCAGTTCCTCGGACCCGTCGCGGCCAACCTCCCGACCGGCACCAGCGACACCTGGTCCAACGACATCTCCGAAGATGCCCTCGTCCAGCGCAAGCAGGAGAACGATGCCGAGGCTGCGGCGTGGCCCGCCAAGAAGGCGACGCAGGCTCGGCTCCTCACCGTTGCCGCAGCACAAGAGGCCGAGGGGATTGTCAAATCAGTCCTGAACAATCTGGCGATCGGGTTGAACGGCAGCGATTATAAGAGCGCGGTTGAGAAGGCTTGGCGCGCAGCGGACGAAAATCTGATCGTCAACGCAATTTTGATCAAGTTGACATCAGAAAACATTTATTGGAACTATCTTTATAATAATAATTATAGACTGGGCGCAGTTCAGACTTTGCGCAGGCAAATCGCCGCCCTCAATGCGACGACGATCACCCAAGTCAAGGCATCGATTAATGATCGATGGCCCCAATACGTCGCCACCGCAGAATCCCGCATCGCGTCCTTCGCGTCGATCCCGACCCGGGGCAGCCTGATCAAGACCGGCGGCGGCACGCTCACGCTCACCGGCACCAACAGCTATTCCGGCGGCACCACCTTCGCCGGCGGTACTTTGTCCGTGTCGCGCGACGCCAGCCTCGGCGCGGCCTCCG
>NZ_VRVD01000240.1:0-6867 GCF_008040015.1 Methylobacterium sp. WL18
GTGCTGGGCGACCTCGTGCCGGCGGCCCGCACCCGGGCCCTGGAACTGGCCGATTCCGGCGCCCTGCCGCGGGTGCGCGACCGGGCGGACAGGCTGACCCCGGAGGCAAGGCAAAGTTTCGAGTCGCTGGCCGAGGAGGCGGTGAAGCGCGATCCGCAGGCGACCAACGTCCGCGCCCTGGTCCGGGCCGTGCGGGCCGGCCTGGACCCGGACGCGTTCGACGCGGCGGTCGCCGTCGAGCGGGACGAGTTCCGCACGCTGGTGGAGGATCCGCGCTCCAAGGCCCTGCGCTACGCCTTCTTCGCCGAGCGCGAGGCGGCCCGGGTGCCGGGCCTGTTGAAGGACACGCCGCGCCGCGCCATCGAGACGGCCGCGGTGATCGGCGCCGGCACCATGGGCGGCGGCATCGCGATGTGCTTCGCCAATGCCGGCATCCCGGTCACCGTGATCGAGACCGAGGCCGGCGCCCTGGAGCGCGGCCTGGACCGGGTGAAGGGCCTCTATGCCGGCTCGGCCAAGCGCGGCTCGATCACCGAGGCCCAGCGCGACGCGCGGGTCGGCCGGATCACCGGGGCGATCGGCCTGGAGAACGCCGGACAGGCCGACATCGTGATCGAGGCGGCCTTCGAGGATATGGGCGTCAAGCGCGAGATCTTCTCCAAACTCGACGGCATCGCCAAGGAAGGCGCGATCCTGGCGAGCAACACCTCCTATCTCGACATCGACGCCATCGCGGCGGTGACCGGCCGGCCGCAGGACGTGCTCGGCCTGCACTTCTTCAGCCCGGCCAACGTCATGCGCCTCGTCGAGGTGGTCCGGGCCGGGAAGACCGCGCCCGACGTGCTGGCCACCGCGCTGGATCTGGCCAAGCGCCTCAACAAGCTGCCGGTGACGGTGGGCGTCTGCTTCGGCTTCGTCGGCAACCGCATCCTGGAGCGCCGCAGCCGGGCCGCCGAGCGCCTGCTGCTCGAAGGCGCGCTGCCACATGAGGTCGACGCCGCCGTCACCGCCTTCGGCTTCCGGATGGGCCCCTTCGCCATGACCGACCTCGCCGGCCTCGATATCGGCTGGCGCTCCCGCAAGGATTTCGGCGGCCGGGCCCCGGTCGCCGACGCGCTGGCCGAGATGGGCCGGTTCGGCCAGAAGACCGGCCGCGGTTTTTTTGTTTATTCGGACGGCGCCCGGACGGGCACGCGCGATCCCGAAGTGGAAGCGCTCATCGAGAAGACCGCCGCCGAGCATGGCATTGCCCGCCGGAGCTTCAACCCCGAAGAAATCGTCGCCCGGCTGATGTACCCGATGGTCAACGAGGGCGCCCGGATCCTCGAAGAGGGGATCGCCGCGCGGCCCGGCGACATCGATACGATCTGGATCAACGGCTACAACTGGCCCGCCTGGCGCGGCGGCCCGATGCACTGGGCCGACACGGTCGGGCTCAAGACCGTCGCCGAGGCGCTGACCCGCTTCGCCCGGGAGACCGGCGACGACAGCCAGGAGCCGGCGCCGCTGCTGCGCAAGCTGGCGGATGAAGGTGGACGCTTCGCCGCTTGGAAGGCGACGGCCTGATGGCCCCTCGACCGATGAGGGCGCCGTTGCGGGGTCGTTCGTGCACCGCCCCTTTCCCGGGCGCATGGAGCGTCAGCGGAATGCGACCCGGGACCCAGCACAAGACCACGCGAAGCGTCCTTAGAAAGAGATTTGTGCCGCTCCGCGGCGCTTGTCTTGCTGGGTCCCGGATCACCTTCCACTGCGTTTCAGGCGTCCGGGAAAGGGACGCGGTTCATCCGCCAAGGGTTGCCAAGCTCAAGGCGGAGGACGGTTTTCGGATCACGCTTTGCGCAGGTCGCCCAAGCAGAACCATCGCATCGACTGAGCGCAACGCCGTTTCAACACCGAAGAGGAGCCCGGCATGACCGACGCGGTGATCGTCTCGACCGCCCGCACGCCGATCGGCAAGGCCCATCGCGGCGCGCTGAACCTCACCCGCGGCGCCGACCTCGCGGCCCACGCGATCCGGGGCGCCCTGGACCGGGCCGGGCTCGAGCCGGATGCGATCGAGGAGGTGGTGCTGGGCTGCGGCTATCCGGAGAACGCCACCGGCGGCAACATCGCCCGCCACGCCGCCCTGGTGGCGGGGATCCCGGTGGAGTCGGCGGGCGTCACGGTCTCGCGCTTCTGCGCCTCGGGGCTGGAGGCGATCGCCAGCGCCGCCCGGCGGATCATCCTCGACGGCGTGCCGGTGGCGGTGGCGGGCGGGGTCGAGTCGATCAGCCTGGTCCAGCCCAAGGTGCAACGGGAGCTGACCCGCAACGCCTGGCTGGAGGCGCACCTGCCGGCGATCTACATGCCGATGATCGAGACCGCCGACATCGTCGCCGGGCGCTATGGCATCTCCCGGGAGGCGCAGGACGCCTTCGCGGCGGAGAGCCAGCGCCGCACCGCCGCCGCGCAGGCGCTGGGGCTGTTCGACGACGAGATCGTCCCGATGAGCGCCATGATGGCGGTGACCGACAAGGCCACCGGCGAAACCCGGGAGGTCGAGACGCGGCTCGCCAAGGACGAGGGCAACCGGCCCGACACGACGGTCGAAGGTTTGGCGAAGCTCAAGCCGGTGCGCGGGGAGGGCGCCTTCATCACGGCGGGCAATGCCAGCCAGCTCTCGGACGGGGCCGCCGCCAGCGTGCTGATGTCGGCGACCGAGGCCGCCCGGCGGGGCCTGACCCCGCTCGGCACCTTCCGGGGTTTCGCCTCGGCCGGCTGCGGGCCGGACGAGATGGGCATCGGCCCGGTCTTCGCGGTGCCGCGCCTGCTGGAGCGGCAGGGGCTCACGGTCGCCGACATCGACCTGTGGGAGCTGAACGAGGCCTTCGCGTCCCAGTCGGTCTATTGCCGGGACAGGCTCGGGATCGATCCGGACAAGGTCAACGTCAACGGCGGCGCCATCGCGGTCGGCCATCCGTTCGGCATGTCGGGGGCGCGGCTCGTGGGCCACGCCCTGCTGGAGGGCCGCCGCCGCGGGGCGCGCTACGCCGTGGTGACCATGTGCGTGGCCGGCGGCCAGGGCTGCGCCGGACTGTTCGAGATCGGAGGCTGACGATGGATCTGCGCTTTACGCCGGACGAGATCGCGTTCCGCGACGAGGTCCGCAGCTTCTGCCGGACGGAGATCCCGGCTGACATACGAAAGAAGGTGTCGGAGGGGCGCAGCCTCGCCAAGGAGGACATCGTCGCCAGCCAGCGGATCCTCAACGCCAAGGGCTGGGCGGTGCCGCACTGGCCGCAGGAATGGGGCGGCCGGGATTGGACGCCGATCCAGCGCTACATCTACACCGAGGAGTTGTTCCAGGCGGCGGTGCCGCTGCCGCAGCAGTTCAACTGCTACATGTTCGGCCCCGTGCTCGCGACCTTCGGCCGGCAGGACCAGAAGGAACGCTTCCTGCCGCGCGCCGCCAATCTCGACGATTGGTGGTGCCAGGGCTTCTCCGAGCCCGGCGCCGGCTCCGACCTCGCCTCCCTGAAGACCAAGGCGGTGCGCGACGGCGACCACTACGTCGTGGACGGCCAGAAGACCTGGACCACGCTGGGCCAGCACGCCGACTGGATCTTTTGTCTCGTCCGCACCGACTTCGAGGCCAAGAAGCAGCGCGGCATTTCTTTTCTCCTAATCGATATGAAGAGCCCCGGCATCACCGTGCGGCCGATCCTGACCCTGGAGGGCCGGCACGAGGTCAACGAGGTTTTCTTCGACTCGGTGCGGGTGCCGGTCGAGAACCTGGTCGGCGAGGAGAACCGGGGCTGGGACTATGCAAAATTCCTGCTCGCCAACGAGCGCACCGGCATCGCCCGGATCGGCCTCACCAAGGAGCGCATTCAGCGGATCAAGCGTCTCGCCAAGGAGATGCCGGCGGGCTCCGGGACCATGTGGGACGACCGCGATTTCCGCGGCCGGGTCGCGGAGGTCGAGGTCGAGCTGAAGGCGCTCGAGATCACCCAGATGCGGGTGGCGGCCAAGCAGGGCAGGGCGGATTCGGTCGAGCCCGACCCCGCCTCCTCGCTCCTCAAGATCCGCGGCTCGCAGCTCCAGCAGGCCGCGACCGAATTGCTGGTCGAGCTCGCCGGGCCGTTCGCGCTCGCGGCACCATCGCGCGGGGCGGGGGCCAACAACCTGCCCGGCGGCTTCGACTGGGTCGATGCGGCGGCGCCGAGCTACTTCAACAACCGCAAGGTCTCGATCTACGGCGGCTCCAACGAGATCCAGCACAACGTCATCGCCAAGGGGATCTTGGGGTTGTGAGGCTTCCCCGAAGCGCTGCTTCGGCATGATAGACGCAACGATCCGTGGCTGGCTCTCCCTCCCCCCTCTGCGGGGGAGGGTGGCCCCCGAAGGGGGTCGGGAGAGGGGCAGCGCGACGATGCAGGATGTACCGGGCGTCGCGACCTCTCCGGACACGGCGCTCCCCTCTCCCGACC
This sequence comes from Methylobacterium sp. WL18, assembly GCF_008040015.1. Taxonomy (NCBI): domain Bacteria; kingdom Pseudomonadati; phylum Pseudomonadota; class Alphaproteobacteria; order Hyphomicrobiales; family Methylobacteriaceae; genus Methylobacterium; species Methylobacterium sp. WL18. Next base: position 4,470 of record NZ_VRVD01000240.1, read on the forward strand.
CCTGCTGACGCAGGGGCCACCCTCCCCCGCAGAGGGGGGAGGGGACGATCGAGGACACCGACATGGATTTCGACCTGAACGAGGACCAGTCGCTCCTGCGCGACAGCGTCGAGCGGATGGCGGCGGACCTGTACCCGTCGCTGGAGAGCCGGCAGGCGCGGCTGAAGGCACCCCTGGGCTTCCCCGAAGAGGGCTGGGCGGCGTTCGCCGAACTCGGCGTGACCGGCCTGCCCTTCTCCGAGGACGAGGGCGGGCTGGCCGGCGGCCCGGTCGAAATCATGCTGGTCATGGAGGCGGTGGGGCGCAACCTCGTGGTCGAGCCGCTGTTCGCGAGCCTCGTGCTCGGCGCGACGGCGCTCCGGCTCGGCGGCAGCGCGGCGCAGAAGGAAAAGATCCTGCCCGGCGTGATCGACGGCAGCCTGCGGCTGACCCTGGCCCATACCGAGCGCCAGTCGCGCTACGACCTCCACGACGTGGCGGCCACGGCCCGGCGCTCGGGCGACGGGTTCGTGCTGAGCGGGGCGAAGAGCGTCGTGCCCAATGCCGACGCGGCCGGGCTGATGGTGGTCTCGGCGCGGGTCTCCGGGGAGCGGCGCGACCCGCATGGGATCGGCCTGTTCCTGGTGCCGGCGGACGCCCCGGGGGTGGCGATCGAGGCCTACCCGACCCAGGATGGCGGCCGGGCCGCCGAGGTGTCGTTCTCGGACGTCGCGCTGCCGGCCGATGCGGCGCTGGGCGATCCCGAGGGCGGCCTGCCGCTGCTGGAGCGGGTGGCCGAGCACGGCATCGCGGCGCTCGCCGCCGAGGCGGTCGGCTCGATGGATGCGCTCCACAAGCTCACGGTGACGTATCTCAAGACCCGCACGCAGTTCGGGGTCAGCGTCGGCTCGTTCCAGGCCCTGCAGCACCGGGCCGTGGACATGCTGATCCAGCTCGAACAGGCGCGCTCGATGGCGCTCTACGCCGCCATGATGGTGGAGGCGGAGGATCCGGCGGCGCGCGCGGCGGCACTGGCGGCCGTGAAGGTGCAGATCAACAAGGCCTGCCGGTTCGTCGGCCAGGAGGCGGTGCAGCTCCACGGCGGCATCGGCATGACGCTCGAATACATCGGCGCCCACCACTTCAAGCGGCTCGCCATGATCGAATACCAGCTCGGCGACACCGCCCACCACCTGCGCCGGATCACGCAAGGGGAGGATGGGCTGCTGGCGGCGTGAGAGGGCGTTTTCGCGCGCCATCCCGCCCAAACCCCCGTCATCTCCGAGGCTGTGAGTTCTCCGATCCTTCGAGGAGGGAGCGCGACAGGCCCCCTCTCCCGTGCGGGAGAGGGCTGGGGTGAGGGACCAGGTCTTTCCGGAGAGGTCGCACCCCTCACCCTGTCCCTCTCCCGCACGGGAGAGGGGACCCGCGCCTCGTCCTGGCGTTGCAAGCCCGTCTGTCGATCGAAAGACCAGAGCCTGTCAGAATGGGTGGGATGAACCGGGCAAAAAAGATCAGTTGAACAGCGAGCCGACCCCGCCCTGCACACGGCCGAGGCCGGCGCGGGCGACGGCGTTGTTGGGTTCGATCACGGCGGCGCGCTGGTAGTTCTCGAGCGCCTCCTTGCGCTGGCCCGACTTCTCGTAGGCGAGGCCGCGATAGGCCCAGGAGGTGGCGTCCTTGTTGTTCACGTTGAGCGCCGCGTTGTAGTCCTCGATCGCCTTCGGGTACTGGTTGGTGGCGATCAGGCTCTGGCCGCGGGCCGCGTAGGGCGCGGACACGAACGGGTTGCGGTCGATGGCGGCGTCGAAGTCGGCGATCGCCTGGGCGTCCTGACCCTGCTTCTGCCGGACCAGGCCGCGGGCATGGTAGGCCTCGGCCGATTCGGGCATCAGCCGGATCGCGACGTTGAGGTCGGCGAGCGCCTGGTCGACGTTGCCCTGGGCGCGCTCGACGTTGGCGCGGCCGATATAGGCCGGCCCGTAATTCGGGTCGATGCCGATCGCCTTGGTGAAGTCCTGCAGGGCGGCGGCGTCGCGGCCGACCTGGCGCTCGGCCAGGGCGCGGTTGTTGTAGGCCGAGCCCGAATTCGGGTCGATCTGGATCGCCTTGGTGAAGTCGGCGATGGCGTCGTTGAACTGGCCGGCCCGGGCATAGGCGGCGCCGCGGGTGTTGTAGGCGGCGGCGTCGTTCGGGTTGCGCTGGATCACCTCGGTCAGCGAGGCGATGTTGACGTTGGTGGCGCCGGTGGTGTCGGTCTCCACCACCGCGTATTGCCGCGGGCCGGCGGCGCTGCCGACGGTTTCACAGCCCGCGAGCGCCGCGGCCGAGAGCGTGGCCGCGCCGATCAGCGCGATCTTGTGTGCCAGCCCGTTGCGTACGATCATCGCCCCACTCTCCCCGGGGCGCGGCCCGCCTT
>NZ_VRVD01000241.1:0-6814 GCF_008040015.1 Methylobacterium sp. WL18
AGATCAGCACGGTCGCCCTGGTCCGCGACCGGCGCGCCTTTCCGGAGGATTGCGCCAGGGCGGCCGTGCTGATCTCGCGGCTCGCCGCGCCCCCCACCTGCACGGCCCCGCTGGTGATCGACCGCCGGGTTCTCGCCGCCCGAGGCGCCGTCGCACTCCGGGCCGACCGGGACGGCTTCACGGCACGCTATACCCATGACACGGGGCGCGCCGTGCCTTGGCGGCCATCGCCGGCTTTACGGCCCTCGCCTCTTGTCCCACGGCCGGAAACGCCGACGCCCGGTGAGCCGCTCCCGGCAGAGGCCGACGCACCCGGTCCAGAGGCCGCGCCGGGCGACGCGCCGGCCGAACCGCTTCAATAGCGGCGGACGAGGCTGACGAGGCGGCCCTGGATCTGGACCCGATCGGGACCGAGAACGCGGGTCTCGTAGGCCGGGTTGGCGGCCTCGAGGGCGATCGAGGAACCCCGGCGACGCAGGCGCTTGAGCGTCGCCTCCTCGTCGTCGATCAGCGCGACGATGATGTCGCCGGTATTGGCCGTGTCCTGCTTGCGGATCACCACGAGGTCGCCGTCGAGGATGCCGGCATCGACCATCGAATCGCCGCGAACCTCGAGGGCGTAATGCTCGCCACCGGCCAGGAAGTCCGGCGACATGGTGATGGCGTGGCTCTGGTTCTGGATCGCCGAGACCGGCGTACCGGCCGCGATCCGGCCCATCACGGGAATCGAGATGGACCGGCCGCCGTCGTCGATCATCCGGGCGGTCGCAGGCTGCGCTGGCAGCTTGGACTTCCCGCCCTCGACCACGCTCGGAGTGAAGCGGCGGGGTTCCGCGGGCGGTGCAGCCGGCTGCGACAGGCTCTCGGGGATGCGGATCACTTCGATGGCACGCGCCCGGTTCGGAAGGCGCCGCAGGAAGCCGCGCTCCTCCAGGGCCGTGATCAGCCGGTGGATGCCCGATTTGGACTTCAGATCGAGGGCGTCCTTCATCTCGTCGAACGAGGGCGGGACGCCACATTCCTGCATGCGGCTCTGGATGAAACGCAGGAGGTCCAGCTGCTTGCGCGTGAGCATCGACGGGGGACTCGCGGCTTGGAGGACCGCATCGATGCGGTCGCGGAAACAAATCACGAACACGTTAAACGTTCCGCAAGTGTTCCGCAAGCGCGATCGGCCAAGCTTGAGCGATCGGCTGTGTGCGGATGCGGACGTTATGTGCCATGACGCGTCCGCGCCGCCATGGCAGAACCGGCCGAGCCGGATCGGCACGATCCCGGGTCAGCCTCGGTGACCTGAATCGCCGGAATGGGCCGGAGGCCGGGAGGGCCGGGGCGGCGCGGCGGGCCGCTCGTCCCGGCCCCTGACACCTTGCCCGAACGACAGACATAGATCGCATGGACGCCGCATCATCCGACATCGCCGAGACCGGCAGCCGCGTGAAGCGCCTGAGAACGGCGACCGCGGCAGCCCATGATCAGCTCGACCGGCGCATCATGGCGGCAAAGCCGTTCGCGAGCCTCGAGCGCTACGCGTTGTTCCTTCAGATCCAGTACCGCTTCCATGCGGTCGTCGATCGGGTCTATCGCGATGGCGCGTTCGCACATGTCCTGCCCGATCTCGACGGCAGGCGGCGACTGCCCCTGATCCAGCAGGATCTGCGCGATGTCGGAGCGACCATCCCTGACGGCGCGTCCGAGGACCACCCCGGGACGATCGATCCGGCGCAGGGATTGGGCTGGCTCTACGTCGCCGAAGGCTCGAATCTCGGCGCGGCCATCCTCCTCAAGGAAGCCAGGGCGCTCGGCCTGTCGGAAACCCGCGGCGCCCGCCATCTCGCCGGACATCCCGAGGGACGCGGGTTGCATTGGCGGCACTTCACGGCCGCCCTCGACCGGGTCGAACTCGGGGAGGGCGGCGAGCAACGCGTCGCCGCGGGGGCGACGGAGGCGTTCCACTTCGTACGCCGGCTGGTCGGGGACGTCTTCGAAGGCTGATGCCGCCGCCCGGTCGGATCGTTCAGCGGCCCTGGCACAGCAACAGAACCTGTCACGCGTGCCATCCACCGGCGAGTGGGGCGATGACCGGTCGCCGACGCGCGGAACGGCGTCTCGGGCGACAAACGAATTGACTGGGCAAGCGGGGCCGTTTCAATGCGCCTTGATGCTTGCCCCGGAGGGCGGGACAGGCGGATCGTCCCGGCGGCTTCGAGACTGGGCTGGAATTGGGCTTGGGATGACGAGGATGCGACGCGCGGCTCTTCTGCCCATCGGTGTCGGGGCCGTCGGCCTGGCGCTGGCCGGCTGCACCACCGGGTTCTCGTATATCTCGCGCAACTACGTGGCGCTCACCCCGCAGGTGGTGACCATCGGCTGCAAGGAGCCCTACGAGGTCTACGACAACCGGCAGGTGCGCCGGATGCTGGTCGTCTCGAACGCCCTGCGCGAGTACACCGGCTGCAATCTCAGCGAGGTGCGGATCGATCCGGATCCGGCCGCGACCCGGGTGAAGCGGTTCCGCACCGCCGCCCGCGCCTATCTCGACGAGACCGTGCGGGAGGATTGCCGGATCACCGGCGAGACCGTGTTCGATCCGCAGAAGAGCGAGTTCACCTACGCCTGCGACGCGCCGATCGAGAAGCGGGGCACGGTGGTGCCGCGCCTGCCGGGCCGCAATCCGGGCTTCATCCAACAATGATCTGAGCCGGCCACGCCAGACCCGAGACCGGCCGGTCAGGCGCCCGGCTTGGGGAAGGTGCGCTCGGCCGCATCGCCGGCGGCCGCCAGCAGGGCGCGGGCGAAGGCCCTTGCCTCCGCCCGGTCCAGCACGATCGCCGCGGTGACCGGGCCGCCGCCGAGGTCGGCGAGGGCGAGTTCGAGCCGCACCCCGTCCGGCACGGCGCTCGCCTGGAGGCTCCAGCCGCCCCCCCGTTCCGTGCTCTCCGCCATGACATCCCTCCCGCCTGCAGGACCCGAGACGACGCCGCAGGCTCCGGCCGGAACGGCCCTCGCCCGGGACTGTTCCCGCGTCGCGCCGCACCCGGCTTCCCTGCCTCGCCTGTCCACGTTCCTCAAGAGCGCCGGCCCGACCGTGGCGAACGCCGGGGTCGGGCCGCTCCGGAGCGATTGACGCCGGCGCCTCGATGATGTCTCCCCCGGGCGACCTGACACGGGGAGTCGCGACACATGCAAGAGATCTGGTTCCGCACCGGCGAGGCCACCGTCCTGGCCGCCGACGGGCAGTACACCGACGCCATGCCCGAGGTGCTGATCGGCTCGGTGCGCGGGCCGGTGGGTCAGGCCTTCGCGTCGATGATGGGGCAGGTCCAGGGCCACACCCGGATGTTCGTGGTGCGCGACCTCAACCAGCTGGTGCGCCCGGCCACGATGATGACCACCAAGGCGACGATCCACACGGCCGAGTATGTCGAGCTGCTCGGCGGAATCGTCCAGGCCGCCACCGGCGACGCGATCGTGGATTGCATCATCGAGGGCGTGTTGCCCAAGGACGGTCTCGACGAGCTGTGCATGATCATCATGATCTGGCTCGACCCGCGCTGCGCCGAGGACGACAACCTCGACCGCAAGGACCTGTACCGCACCAACTACGAGGCGACGAAGCTCGCCATCGCCCGGGCCCTCAAGGGCGAGCCGACCGTGGACGAGCTCATCGCCAACCGGAAGACCGTGAAGCACTACGCGCTCGAGGACGTGATCGAGTATTGATCAGCGCGACGCCCGCACCAGCATCGTGCGGGCGTAGACATCGCCCAATCGGCAATCGAGCCCGGCCGAGGCGATGACGAGACGATCGTCGGGGTCGGTCAGCCGGCGGCGGGCCCAGTCGGATCCGGTCCGTTCCGACAGGGTGATGTCGAAGGCATGTTGCTCGACGAGCAGCACGGCCTCACACATCGGCAGAGCTTCGTAGCCCAGGAGCTTGATCTCGATCTTCCGGCTTTTGGTGCCGGCAGGCTTGCGGCGGTCGCTTGGGGATATGATTTCAGCAGCGAGGAAGCAGGCCGACACCACGTTGCGACCCGGTTCCACCTCGGCAGCATCAATGATCGCGACGTCGGGGACGTAGATATGCCCTTCCAGGGCGGGTCTCAGATCGACAGCTGGGTTCTGTAGGGAGATTCGGGGAAGCCCCAGGCGCTCGATCCCGTTGGTCAGGAGGCGATCCAAGTTGCCGGCGATGATCTGATGATTGATATTCGGCTGGGCTTGCATGAGGAAGCGCCCCGCGACGAGTTCCCAAGTTTCCCCATCCGGCCGTGCGGCGACGAAATCCTGGAAGCTCTGATGGAGATCGAGCGGTGCGAGTTCCGCGAGCGTGGCCGTCATGACGGACTCCTTCCGAGTGGCGACAACAGGATCGGGCCAGCCGCCGGGCCGGTCAAGCACGTCTCAACGCGGCGGGATGCGCCCCACCGAGCACAGGGTGCGCATCGCGCTGCTGCCGGGGTCGGTGTAGCAGGAGGCCGACCAGCCGTTCTGCTGGATGAACGACTTGCGACGGTCCGACAGGGCCGTCCGGTAGGCGTCGGCGATGATCGGCTCGACCCGCGCGGCCGGCTCCCCGACCAGGATCTCCGAGGCGGCCGCGAGGTCGCGGAAGAAGGCCGCCGAGGGGGTGGGCTCCGCGGAGGTCGCCTGCACGATCGGCTCGGCCCTGCAGGTCACGTCGAACTTGATCGGACCGGCCAGGCGGATGTCGATGCTCGGCCCGGCGCGCTTGCCGACCTTGCCGCCGATCGCCCCGGCGATCTGCTGGGCGAGGTCGTCGCACGGCTCCGCCCGGGCGGCGAGGGGCAGGCCGGCCAGGGCGGCGAGGAGGACGGCGAAGAGCTGCCGGGCGGCGCGGAAGCTTGACATGGCCGGCACTCTACGCGCCGCGCCGGACGTGTCGAGGGCGGCGTTCACTGCCGCATCTGGGCGAAGCTCTTGAGCAGGGCCGGGGCGAGGCGCATCCCCGCCGGCACCAGCTCGGCCGGCGGCGGCCGGCGGACGCAATCCTCCAGGTAGGCCAGGGATTCCTCCAGGACCGCGCCGGTGAACGGCTTCGCGATCACCGCCGTGGCGCCCTCCAGGTCGTCCGAGAGGGCCCGGGCGTTGGCGGTCATGAAGGCGGCCGTGATGCCCCCGATGGCGCGCACCGCATGCGCCACGTCCACGCCGGAGGAATCGTCGCCGAGGCGCAGGTCGATCAGCACCAGTTCGGGCCGGGTCTCGTGGACGAGGGCGATGGCCTCCGCCGCCGTCATGGCGGTGCCCACGACGCGATAGCCGGCATCCTCGAGCATCATCTCGATCTGCATCAGGATCAGGGCCTCGTCCTCGACGACGAGGATCCGCATTGGCTCGCTCATGTGGCCTCCAGACCGGTAGCCATCTCGCGGGGCAGGCGCACGTTGACGACCGTGCCCGGATCGTTCGCCTGCCAGGCGATGCTGGCATTGAGTTGGCGGCAGAGGGTGCCGATCAACCGCTTGCCGAACGAGCGCTGCTCCATGACCTGCACGGGCATGCCGACGCCGTCGTCGGCGATCCTGATGGTGAAGTAGCGGTCGTCCGGCGCCACCGTCACCGAAAGCCGGCCGGCGCGGTGGTCCGGAAAGGCGTGCTTGAGGGCGTTGGTGATCAGCTCGTTCATCATTAGCGCCACCGGCGGGGCCTTGGTCACCGGGATCTCCACCGTTTCCAGGTCCAAGTGCAGGCGGATCCGGTCCGTCCCGGAACCGCGGACAAGGTCGGTGGCGAGATCGCGGGCGAACTCGGCCACGTCGAACCGCTCGACGTTGTTGGACTGGTAGAGCCGGCGGTGGACCGTGCCGAGGGCCTCGACCCGGGTCAGCATCGATTCCATGGCGGCGCGGGCGGCGGGATCGGTGATCGCCCGGGTCTGCATGGCGAGCAGGGCCGCGATCATCTGGAGGTTGTTCTTGACCCGATGATCGACCTCGTGGACCAGCATGGTCTGCGTGGCCAGGGCATCGGTCAGGTCGCGGGTCCGGCGGGCGACCTCGGCCTCGAAATGGTCCTTCTCCTTCTGCACCCGGAGATGCGCGTCGACGCGATCGGTGACGTCGAGCTGCGAGGCGAAGAAGAACAGTACCTCTCCGGCCTCGTTGGCGACGGGGCTGAGATACAGGGCGTTCCAGAACGGCGACCCGTCCTTGCGGTAGTTCAGCACGTCGATCGCGATGTCGCGCTGCGCCGCCACGGCCTCCCGGATCAGCGTCACGGCGCCCGGGTCGGTGTCGGGCCCCTGGAGGAAGCGGCAGTTGCGACCGAGCACGTCCTGGCGGTCGTAGCCGCTCATCCGCAGGAACGCGTCGTTGGCGAAGACGATCGGGTTGTCGGGCAGGCGCGGATTGGTCACGATCATCGCCATCCGCGTGGCACGGACTGCGGCGGCGAACGGATCGCCCTTGCCGTGTTCGGCATCGAGCCGGTCCGTCAGATGCCAAGCGTCGGGCTGTTCCATCGAACCTACTCTTCCATGCCCGGCGTATCGTCACCTCCGGCAATCGGCTTAGGCCTGCGCGCTCGCAGTGCCGCACGCTCAACGGCCGATCCGGAGAATGGGTTCAGCCCAGTCTCACTTTGGTTCTGGAATCGACCAGACAGGATGCCGCACGGGTGGGACCCGGTCCGGGCTTGCGGGCGAACCGTCCGCCCACCTCCGGATATGCGACATCGTCCCCACGCGCCTGCGGCGCCGGGGGCATGGCCCAAGAAGTCTCCTCACGCTGGACGCGGGACGCCGCGGGAACCCAGGTGACGGCCAAGTTACGCGCGGGATCCGATCCCC
>NZ_VRVD01000242.1:0-6734 GCF_008040015.1 Methylobacterium sp. WL18
GCGGCGACCCGCTCGACCTCGGCCCCGTCGATCCCGGCCGGCGCCGCCAGCCGCGCCTTCGTCCCCCCGGCCGTCCGGTACCGGCCGAAGCGGTAGCTGCCCATCAGCCAGGCCAGCGCGGCCTCGGCCGGGTCCGGGGCGTTCTCCAGGCGAAACGTCCCGTCCGGAAGCAGGGCGGGCAGCTTGCCGGCGATCAGCCGGTCATAGGTGGCCGCCTCCGGATCGCCGAGGCCGAACAGCACCCGCGCGAGACCGCCGTCCGGGCCCGGCAGCAGCGCCAGGCTCCCGGCCTTCGGCTTGAAGCCGATTGTTTGCGCGAAACGCCTGTGCGCCGGTTCCAGGGCCGCTTCGGCCTCGCTCCAGGATGCCGTCGTAACCAGGGTGACCGGAACGGACGGCGTGTCGGCGGGCAGCAGGGCGGCGTGCGTCGCTGGGGTGTCGGCCTGGGTCATGTGCCTCTCGTGCGGCGGTCGGGCCGGCAGCGGCTTAACCGGTGGTTAGGGTTAACGCTCTATCACCGGCCGGCCGGGAGGGTGAAGCGTGGGCCGGAGCCCGCCCGGCCAGTGCCGGCGGAGCGCACCATGATGACGGCCCCGATCCGGGTCATCCCGACCCCGGCTTCCAACCGCCGCCGCGCCGGCCTTGCCGCCGCGGCCATCATCGTGGCGCTGGGCCTTGCCGGCTGCAACACCCGGTCCCCGGAGACCACCGGCTCGATCGGCGAGCGGCAGGTCGCGCCGCGCCAGGAGTCGGCCTCGCGGCAAGACCTCGAAGGGCTGGCCGAGCGCTTCAACGCCAATCCCGGCGAAGGGCGCGCGGCCCTCGCGTATGCCCGCGCCCTCCGGTCGAACGATCAGGCGGCCCAAGCCTCCGCGGTGCTGCAGCAGGCGGCCCTGCGCAACCCGCGCGACACGTTCATCCTCGGCGCCTACGGCAAGTCGCTGGTGGAGGCCGGCCGCTACCGCGAGGCGATCGACGTCCTCGCCAACGCCCATTCCCCGGCCTCACCCGACTGGCGCATCCTGTCGGCCCAGGGCTCGGCCTCCGCGCAGCTCGGCGAGCAGGCGCGGGCCCAAAGCTTCTACGAGGCCGCGCTCAAGATCCGGCCGAACGAGCCGTCGCTGCTCTCGAATCTCGGCCTGTCCTACGCGTTGTCGCGCAACCTCGACCAGGCCGAGCAGACCTTGCGGCTGGCCGCCGACCAACCGGGCGCCGACGCCCGCGTCCGGGCGAACCTCGCCCTCGTCCTCGGCCTGAAGGGCCGATTCGCCGACGCCGAGACCGTCCTGCGCCGGGACATGGGTCCCGAGGAGGCCGCCTCCAACGTGGCGTCCCTGCGCAAGCTCGCCGCCCAGCCGAATCGGTTCAAGGCGCTGTCGGGGGCAGGGGCGCCCGAGCGGGGGTGACGGGCATCCCGCGCCGGTGACGATCCGGCTTTGCTGCGCGCGCTCCCTCCCCCGCAGAGGGGGGAGGGAGACGCGCTCGGGGTTAGTTCTGGCCCACATCCGGCAGCGATGTCTGCACCTCGTAGCCTCTGCGGGCGAGGGGAGACGCTTGTGGCCGGCCCCCGCATCGCCGCTAAAATGCGCGCCTTCGCCGGGGATGCGACCGTGCGGCATGCGTCCCGGCGCCCGACAGCGTAGCGCGGCTGTCATCGCAACCCGGTAGCGGCCAGATTCGAAAAGTTCTATATCGGGATCTGGCTGCGCCGCGCGGCTCCACGGGCGTCCAAATCGCCCCCGCGCATCGTCCTGCCCGGGCACTCCCGGGGCGGCGCGCGCCCGTCGGGCGCTACACAGGCCGAACACAGACTTCGTAGCGCAGGTCTTGCCTGCGCGTGTTCGACAACCCGCAGCGAGGATTGAACCAGCCGTGCCATCACTCGACAGCTACAAGGCCCGCCAGACGCTCGAAGCCGGCGGCAAGACCTACACCTACTACTCGATCCCCGAGGCCGAGAAGAACGGCCTCGCCTCCGCCACCGCGCTGCCCTTCGCCATGAAGGTCCTCCTGGAGAACCTGCTGCGCTTCGAGGACGACCGCTCCGTCCGCAAGGCCGACATCGCCGCGACGGTCGGCTGGCTCGCCGAGAAGGGCAAGGCCGAGGTCGAGATCGCCTTCCGGCCCGCCCGCGTGCTGATGCAGGACTTCACCGGCGTCCCGGCCGTGGTCGATCTGGCGGCCATGCGCGACGCCATGGTGGCGCTCGGCGGCGACCCGCAGAAGATCAACCCGCTGGTGCCGGTCGATCTGGTCATCGACCACTCGGTGATCGTCGACGAGTTCGGCACCCCCAAGGCGCTGGCCGACAACGTCGCGCTGGAATACTCGCGCAACGGCGAGCGCTACACCTTCCTGAAGTGGGGCCAATCGGCCTTCGACAACTTCTCCGTGGTCCCCCCGGGCACCGGCATCTGCCACCAGGTGAACCTGGAATACCTGGCCCAGACCGTCTGGACGAAGTCCGAGGACGGGGCCGAGATCGCCTATCCCGATTCGCTGGTCGGCACCGATTCGCACACCACCATGGTCAACGGCATGGCGGTGCTCGGTTGGGGCGTCGGCGGCATCGAGGCCGAGGCGGCCATGCTCGGCCAGCCGCTCTCGATGCTGATCCCCGAGGTCGTGGGCTTCAAGCTGTCGGGCAAGCTGCCCGAGGGCACCACCGCCACCGACCTGGTGCTCACCGTCACCCAGATGCTGCGCAAGAAGGGCGTGGTCGGCAAGTTCGTGGAGTTCTACGGCCCCGGCCTCGACGACATGGCGGTCGCCGACCGGGCCACGATCTCCAACATGGCCCCGGAATACGGCGCCACCTGCGGCTTCTTCCCGATCGACCAGCGCACCATCGACTTCCTGAAGGTCACCGGCCGCGCCGACGACCGGATCGCCCTGGTGGAGGCCTACGCCAAGGCGCAGGGCATGTGGCGCGACGCGAACACGCCCGACCCGGTCTTCACCGATTCGCTGCAGCTCGACATGGGCGAGGTCCGGCCCTCGCTCGCCGGCCCGAAGCGCCCGCAGGACCGGGTGCTGCTCGACGCCGCCAAGCCGGGCTTCGCGGCCTCGATGGAGACCGAGTTCAAGAAGGCCGCCGACCTCGCCAGCCGCTACGCGGTCGAGGGCACGAACTTCGACATCGGGCACGGCGACGTGGTGATCGCGGCGATCACCAGCTGCACCAACACGTCGAACCCCTCCGTGATGATCGGCGCAGGGCTCCTCGCCCGCAACGCCGTCGCCAAGGGCCTGCGCTCCAAGCCGTGGGTGAAGACCTCGCTCGCCCCCGGCTCGCAGGTCGTCGGCGAGTATCTGGAGAAATCCGGCCTGCAGGAGCCCCTCGACGCGCTGGGCTTCAACCTCGTCGGCTTCGGCTGCACCACCTGCATCGGCAATTCCGGCCCGCTGCCGGAGGCGATCTCCAAGGCGATCAACGACAACGACGTCGTGGCCGCCGCGGTGCTCTCGGGCAACCGCAACTTCGAGGGTCGCGTGAACCCCGACGTGCGGGCGAACTACCTCGCTTCGCCGCCGCTCGTCGTCGCCTACGCGCTCGCCGGCTCGATGCAGATCGACATCACCACCGAGCCGCTGGGCCACGGCTCCGACGGCAAGCCGGTCTACCTGCGGGACATCTGGCCGTCCTCGGCGGAGGTGCAGCAGTTCATCGAGGAGAACATCACCTCGGAGCTGTTCAAGCGCCGCTACGCCGACGTGTTCGGCGGCGACCAGAACTGGAAGGACGTCGAGGTCACCGAGGCCGAGACCTTCGCGTGGAACCCCGGCTCCACCTACGTGCAGAACCCCCCGTACTTCGTCGGCATGGAGAAGACGCCCAAGCCCGTGGAGGACATCGAGGACGCCCGCATCCTCGGGCTCTTCCTCGACTCGATCACCACCGACCACATCTCGCCCGCGGGCAACATCCGGGCGGCTTCGCCGGCCGGCGAGTACCTGCAGGCGCACCAGGTCCGCGTGCAGGACTTCAACCAGTACGGCACAAGGCGCGGCAACCACGAGGTGATGATGCGGGGCACCTTCGCCAACATCCGCATCAAGAACCAGATGGTCCGGGACCCGTCCGGCACGGTGGTCGAGGGCGGCTGGACGCTGTTCCAGCCCACCGGCGAGAAGATGTTCATCTACGACGCGGCGCAGAAATACGCCGAGAGCGGCACCCCGCTCGTCGTCTTCGCCGGCAAGGAATACGGCACCGGCTCCTCGCGCGACTGGGCGGCCAAGGGCACGAAGCTGCTCGGCATCCGCGCCGTGGTGGCCGAGAGCTTCGAGCGCATCCACCGCTCGAACCTGGTCGGCATGGGCATCGTCCCGCTGGTGTTCCAGGGCGAGACCTCCTGGGCGTCGCTGGGCCTGAAGGGCGACGAGACCGTCACCATCAAGGGCCTGTCGGGCGAGCTGAAGCCGCGCCAGACCCTGGTCGCGGAGATCACCGCGGCGGACGGATCGAAGACGGCGGTGCCGCTCACCTGCCGGATCGATACGCTCGACGAGCTGGAATACTTCCGCAACGGCGGCATCCTGCCCTACGTGCTGCGCTCGCTCGCGGCCTGATCCACGACGGGCGGCGTCCGCGCCTCCCATCCGGTTCTTTTGAGGCGGCGCCCCGGGGCGCCGCCTTCTTTTTGGCTTGGACGAGCACGTTTCGTTTGCGCACAACCTTGTTTGACGCGGCCAGCGCCCCATAACCCGGCTCCTGAAGCCAGGATGGGACCCCCGATGAAGCATCTCAGCAAGACCCTCGCCGCCGCCGCCGGACTGACGGCCCTCCTGTCGAGCGCGGCCTTCGCCGCCCAGGTCGAACGCGTCCGCGGCACCATCGACAAGGCGGAGGGCAGCACCCTCACGATCAAGACCGAGGACGGCAAGTCCGAGACCGTGGATGTCGGCGGCGCGAAGTTCGCCTGGGTGGTCCCGTCGAGCCTCGACGCGATCAAGGACGGCGTCTTCATCGGCACCGCCACCAAGGGCGAGAACCCGATGACGGCGCTCGAAGTGGTGCTGTTCCCCGAGTCGATGCGCGGCACCGGCGAGGGCCATTACGGCTGGGACTCGATCACCGACCAGACCGGCGGCGCCGGCTCGAAGGTGAAGAGCGCCATGACCAACGGCACCGTGAAGGCCGAGACCGCCAACGCCCCCAAGGTGAAGAGCGCGATGACCAACGGCACCGTGAAGGCCGACAAGGCGGCGTCCGGCGGCGAGCGCACCCTGACGGTGAGCTACGGCAAGGACGGGTCCAAGGAGATCGTGGTGCCGGCCTCGGCGCCGATCGTCGCCTTCGAGCCGGCCGACAAGGCGATCCTGGCCCCCGGCTCCAAGGTCTTCGCCGTGGTCGCCAAGGACGGCGCCAAGGCCGAGGGCAAGCTCGTGGCGGTCGGCAAGGACGGCCTGACCCCGCCGATGTGATCTTGGAATTCTCGCGCGCCGCGGTCGGCACGGCTGGCTGCGGCGCGCGGATTGAACATCGAAGCGCGGGCGTTCTCCCGGTTCCTCGGCCTATGGCTGAACGCGGGCGCGGTCGTGCGGTATCGCTCCGCGTCCAGGAGCATCGTCCGCGAGCGCACAAATTTTCAGCATGATCAGGCGCTGCGCATAAGCAAGGAATTGATGCCCTCACGCGCTGATGCGGGTTTCACGCTCAGAAACGCGGATCGGATCTTCAAATGAGCCGCAGAAAGATCAGTATATACATTTCGAGATTAAATATTGTAAGAAAAATATTTGAAAAACCAAATCGACGTCAGAACGGACCGATCTGCCTATTGCCACCGCAATGTAAACCAGGCGGTTTTGGCTGTTGATGTTTCCGCGAGGTTGCGAGATGATCTTGGATCGATTTTCCAAGTTGCGGGATCGGCGCGATGACAGTGTTGCGTGACGCAAAAATCCTCGTGAAGTTTGCCATTCCGCTCGTCATCGTGGCTTTGGCAGCCGGAGGATTGATCGTCTACGCGCGTGCCAGCCTGATCGCCCAATCGGCACAGACACGGCAGATCGTCGACGTCCAGGCCAAGCGCCTCGCGATGATCCTCGGCCTCCAGATCGATTTCGGTGAGATCGCCGTCCAGGCGCGCAACCTCGTGGTCGAGACGCGGGAGTCGCAGATGGCGGGGTATCAGACCCTCATCAAGCAGAACACGGCGCACGCGTTCAGCCTGCTCGACGCCCTGATGCAGATGGCCGACACGCCCGCGCGGCGCTCGGCCGGGGAGACGCTGCGACAGATCCTGACGGCGTTCGGTGCGGTGGTCGATCGGGTCGCCGCGAGCGCGGAGCGGGGTGAGGCCGAAGCCGCCGGCGCCATCCTGCTGGCCGAGGGCAATCCGCTTCGCGCCAAGCTGGTGGAGATGATCCAGGCTCGGGTCGACGTCCTCACGGGCGACCTCCAGCGGGAGCGGGATGCGTCCGAGGCGGCGGCCTCCCGGGCGACCCTTCTCCTGGTCGCGGCGGCGACCATCGGCCTCGCCATCGCCATCGGGGCGGGCGTCGCGGTGGTCGTCCTCGGCGTGACGGCGCCGCTCAAACGGCTGGTCCGGACCCTCGAGCGCATGGGGCGCGGGGAGACCGACAGCGAGATCCACGAAGCCGCCCGGGGCGACGAGATCGGCGCCGTCGGGCGCGCCGTCGAGGGGATCAAGCGCATGGTCGCCGCCGAGGCGGCCGAGCAGGCCGAGATCCGGCGCCGTGCCGACCAGGCGGCCTCGTCCGAGCGC
>NZ_VRVD01000243.1:0-6726 GCF_008040015.1 Methylobacterium sp. WL18
CGCATGACGCGCCCGGCGCCGTCGCGCGTTTCGAAGGTGCCCCCCCGCGTCGCCCGCGCTCTCAGCTCAAGGCGACGTCGAAGCCGCGCCGCACCGCCGGCCGGGCCATCATCGTATCGTACCAGCGCTTCACCTGCGGGTAGTCGGCGAGGTCGACCTGATGGCGCTCGTGCCGCCACGCCCAGCCCAGAATGGCGAAATCCGCGATCGACAGCGCGCCGGCGACGAACTCCGCCGCCGCGAGGCGCCGATCCAGCACCCCGTAGAGCCGGTGAGTCTCCTTCAGGTAGCGCTCCAACCCGTAGGCCCGGTCCTTTTCCGCGACGCCCAGGAAATGGTGGACCTGCCCCGGCATCGGTCCGAACCCGCCCATCTGCCACATCAGCCACTCCAGCACGGCCATGCGCTGGCGCGGATCGGCCGGCAGGAACCGGCCCGATTTCTCGGCGAGGTAGAGCAGGATCGCGCCCGATTCGAACAGCGAGATCGAACCGCCGGGCCCGTCCGGATCGACGATCGCGGGGATGCGGTTGTTCGGGCTGATCGCCAGGAAGGCCGGATCGAACTGCTCGCCCTTCGTGATGTCGACGGTCCGGACCCGATAGGGCAGGTCCATCTCCTCCAGGGCGACGCTGATCTTGCGTCCGTTGGGCGTGTTCCAGGCATACAGCTCGATCATCGCGGGGCCTCGCCATGCGGGCGGTCGCGAACGGCGCGCGGTTGCCCGAGCGCGACCGGACCGGATCGGGGCATCGTGCGGACTGGAAGCGCCGCGATCAAGCCGCCGCGCGACGGCGTTCAGGAATGCGGCGAAGAAGCCCCCGAAGCGGCCCGGTCGCACCGAACACGGCCGGTCCGACCCGGCGGCGCGGGGCCGGCGGCGACCGCCGATCCTCATCGCGTGCGGCATGAAAACCGCGACGGGGCGATGTTTGCGCGCGCATGCGTCCCGGACGGGACATGAACCGGTCTCGGAGGCTGCGGCAGCCGGGCAGGGAGAAGCGTCGACGCGACGCGCAGAGCGAGGGCGCGTTCGCTCCCGAAGCGTGACGGCGGACCGATCAGGATGGTGCCGGGAGACCCCGTGAGCCGCCGCTAAGTCCCGGTCCCTGCAGCGCTATCGCTGCGGCGAGCAGGACGCTGGATATCCACCAGGAAGGCCTGGTGGTGGGCGCAGTCGGGCTCGAACCCGTCTCTGCTGAGCGCGCGCGAAATGCGAATTTGATGCAGCGCGAAATGGGACTCGAAACGGAAGTTCCGGCGACAGAGATGCGACTTCGACCGCGTACCAATTCCTATCGCATCATTTTTTGATTGACCCCGGCGGGCGATCCGGCGAATTCTGTCGTACGCAGAAGCACGACGCGTCGCGGATCATCCGCATCGGGTTCGAGCATTGGCTGCCTTCGGTTCTCCACGCCTCGCCGCACCATGATCGTGCGTTGGGGGAAGGTGACTGTTGGCCCATGCTGACTCGATTGGACCGGCGTCATGTCTCCAGCTACTCCTACCGAACCGCACCTCATCCCCTCGGTCGAACCGCCGCCGACCCGGATTCGCAGGCGATCACTGGCTCATCAGAAGTCAGCCCAGCGATCCCTCGCCATCGTCAATCTGTCACCGAGCGAGCTCGTCGTCGCACGGGCGCGACTGCGCAAGTACCAGCCTCGCCACCGCGAGCACCTACTCCAGAGCGTGACGCGCTGGGGCATCGTCGAGCCGATCCTGATCGACGCCGATCGCCGCGTCATCGCCGGTCATCAGATCCTCGCCGCAGCCCTGGAGCTCGGCCTCGCAACGGTCCCGACCATCGCGTTGGCCAACCTCTCGGACGCGCAAGCCCGCGCCCTGCGCATCGCCCTCAACAAGCTGCCGGAGCTGTCGAGCTGGGATCCGAACGTGCTGAAGGACGAGCTCGCTTTCCTCGCCGATTTCGACATCGACCTCGTCAGCTTCACCGCGTTCAGCTCGGCCGAGCTCGATGTGATCCTCACCCCCACCGAGGACAATCCCGACGACGCTTTGCCGGGGCCACTCAAGCAGGCGATTTCTCAGCTCGGCGATATTTGGACCTTCGAAGGCGGTCACCGCCTCGGCTGCCTCGACGTCCTGAGCGAGGTGAGCCTTCCCGCGGTCATGGCCGGTATGCTCGCGAACCTAGTCCTGTGCGATCCGCCATACAACGTCCCGGTCGCCGGACATGTCACCGGTCGGGTCGGCGCCCGCGAGTTTGCCATGGCCTCCGGCGAGATGAGTGTCGCAGAGTTCACAGCGTTCCTACACGCCGTGTTCGAGCGGCTCTGGGAGCATGCCGAGGATGGCTCGCTCTCGCTTCAGTTCATGGACTGGCGGCACATGCAGGAGATGCTGGCGGCCGGTCATGCTGTCTACCAGCAGCTTCTCAATCTCGCGGTCTGGGCCAAGACCAATCCCGGCATGGGCTCGCTCTGGCGCTCCGGCCACGAGTTGTGTTTCATTTGGAAGAAGGGCGCGGCGGCGCACGTCAACAACATCGAGCTCGGCCGTAATGGCCGCAATCGCTCGAATGTGTGGAGCTATCCCGGCGCGAACAGCTTCTCCCGGGCAGGCGACCCTGATGGCCTAGAGCACGTGACGCCGAAGAACGTGGCGATGATCCAGGACGCAATCCTGGACGTATCCCGGCGTGGCGATATCGTGCTCGACGCCTTTGCCGGCAGCGGCACCACCCTGGTCGCGGCGCACCGCGCGAAGCGGCGCGGCTTCGGTCTCGAGATCGATCCGCTTTACGTCGATCTCGCTGTGCGCTGGATGGAACGGTGTACGCGCGCACAGGCGCGCCATGCTGGGACCGGTCTAACGTTTGCCGAGATGGCCGAGCAGCGGGGCATCGTGCTGCCGCCGTGCTTGCGGCGCACGTGAGGCGGTCCCATGGCCAAGGACCGCAAGCGCGGCGAGCCGCCGCCGGTTGATGCCACGCATGTCGGCTACGGCCGTCCACCGCCGCAGCATCGCTTCAAGCCGAACTAAGTCGGTAATCCGTGGGGCCGCAAGGGCAAGCCCAAGTCGAAAGGCGACTTTCTCGACGAGATCGTCGTCGTGCAGGTCGCGGGCAAGCGGAAGCGGCTGACCCGCGACGAGACCGTCGATTTCGCGCTGTACAAGGAGGTCCTGGCGGGCAACGTTTCCGCGGCCAAAGAACTGGACAGGCGCCGGCGGGAGCGGCGGGCGAGCCGACCCGACACTGAAACAGTCGATACGCTCAGTCCCGAGGATCAGGCGGCGTTCGACCGCCTGATCGCGCGTCGTGCGCATGGGCGACGGTCCTCAGACGAAGGGGTAGAATCGGGGACCGCACCCGACGACGATGCGGATGGCGATCTCTCGGACGAGGGTGCGGCATGACGCAGATTCAGCGCCTCTATCGCCATGCCCTGCGCACCGACTTCATGGTGTTCTACGAGCGCTGCTTTGCAACGCTCGAGCCGGGCACCCCGTTCGTCGACAACTGGCACCTTCACGCCATGGCTCACGCCCTGCGCGGGGTTGAGAGCGGCGAACGCCAGCGGCTGATCATCAACGTGCCGCCGCGCTCGGGCAAGTCGCTCATCGTTACGGTCGCGTTCACCGCCTGGCGGCTCGGCCGCGATCCGCGGTTGCGCATCATCTGCACTTCGTATTCCGCCGACCTCGCCCAGACACATGCCGCAGCGTTTCGGGCGATTGTCGCCAGCGCATGGTTCCAGGAGGCTTTTCCGGCGTTCCAGATCAAGCAGGGCGGGGACCGTAAGCTCGAGACGATTACGACCGAGCGTGGCTACCGCTTCGGGGTGTCGATCTCGGGGCCGGTCCTCGGACGCGGCGCGGATCTCATCATCGGTGACTACGCGATGAGCCCGGATGCAACCTTCTCAGAAGCCGTCCGGCGCAGAGAGATGGGGCTTTGGAACACCGCGCATCGCACTCGCCTCAACGACAAACGCAAGGGTGCGATCGTGTTGATCTCGCAGCGGCTACACGAAGACGACCTCATCGGTCAGGTGCAGCGGAGCGGTGACTGGGACCGGCTGGTCTTGCCGGCGATCGCACCGGAAGCAGCATGCTATCGGATCGGGCCGCACGAGCACGACATCTACCAACGCCGGGCCGGCGAGGTGCTGGATGCTGAGCGCGAGCCGCGTGAAGCGCTAGAGGAGATGCGGCGCGCCGTCGGCTCGATGACCTTCGCGGCGATGTACCTCCAGGACCCTGTGCCCGCGGACGGCAACGTCATCCGCCGCGAATGGCTGCGCTATGCCGATCGCGACCTCAACGATCCGGCGCTGAAGTATTTCGTTGCGAGCTGGGACACGGCCTCGACGCTGGACGCGACCAGCAGCTACTCGGTCGGCATGCTCTGGGGCTGGGACGGGGAGAACTACTACCTGCTGGAATTGGTCCGAGGCCGGTGGGAAACCCCGGAGCTGCGCAGTAAAATCCTTGAGACGATCCGCGACTGGCGTCCTGACGAGACTCTGATCGAGGATACCGAATTGGGCCGCAGCTTGCAGCAGGACATTCGGCGCACCAGCGGCATACGGGTTCACCTTCGGCGGCCCCGCTACGACAAGCGTGCCCGGCTTCTTGCGCAGAGTGCGCGGTTCGAGGCGGGGCAGGTGTGGATACCCGCGTCGGAGCCTTGGACCCATGACTACGTCAGCGAACTGTTGGCCTTTCCGTTCGGCCGGAGCGACGATCAGGTCGACGCGACTTCGCAGGCTCTCGATTATCTGGTCACGAAGACCGCGAGCCTCCAGCCGATGCAGCGCCGCAACCCGACGCGGAGAACGATCGAACGCCGCGCCGTGGCGGAGGTTGAAGAGGCGCCCGATCGGCATCGTGGCCGGTCTGGATCCAGGGCGTTCGATGTGCCGCCGCAGCTGGGCTGATCGCACCAAGATTTCTCAGCGGCTGGGAAGGGCAGTTTGTGGATCGGCGTCGAAGTATAATCCTAACGCAAACTTATCAGAATTTCTGAAAAAATCAATATAAAAATCCGCTTTACTTGTTTAAAACCGACTAAAATCAGCCAATTGGTCGGAGTAAATCCATACCACTTGAACTTTACCAATCCTTCGGAGCTTATTGGCGAAACGATTTGTCGGTGAATCACTTACGGCCGGGCGCTCATTGAGCGTTATCCTTTGTAATCGACGCATTCAGAGTGGTTTGGTGGCTTGGAATTGAACCGCCATTTACACCCGCCCGCTTTTGCGGCGGCCCTACTCCGAAGCAGCCATTCCGTTTCTCCCCAGGCTTCGCATGCCGGATCCTCGATAGGCGCAAAACCCGCCGTTCGGCTTTGCGCCCATCTCGGCCATTCGGTGGTGTCGGCCGGCATCTCCGAAGCAGACATCGGCTTAGATCGGCTCACCGGCCGCCATTGTGCCTGCAGCGAGCCTCCGCCACTTCCCTGCGCAGGATCAGCCCGAGACAGCAGGAGCGGAACCGCAGCCATCGGCCAACGAAGGTGCCGTGAACGGGGATCCGCACCTGATTAGAAGTGAGATGACCCAATTCGTCTGGGAGGTTCAGCGATTTGTGCAACTCGTGCCGCGAAAATAAGCATCGAAGCGCTTGCGGGTGATCGAAAAAAATCTCAGACTGACCACCAGTGAGAATTTTTGATCGGCTGGAGCGTCGTGGCATCGGACCATGAGGAGCTGTCTGTCGCGCAGCGGATCGCGCAAGCATTTCCGGCGCTTAGCTCCGCTCACCGAGACGTCGCCCGCTTCGTCCTTGATCATCCGTTGCGCGCTGCGACCCTGCCTGTGAATGAGCTTGCCGACTTGGTCGGCGTCTCAGTCGCCACCGCTAATCGGTTTGCCCGCGCTGTGGGCTATGAGGGCTACGCAAAGTTCCGCTCGGCTCTCGTCCTCGGCTACGAGAAGGCGCTCGCACCGGTCGAGAAGCTGCGCGGCGGCCGAGATCAAACCGCTACCGCGTCCGGCATCCTCGACGGAGCCTTGGCCGACATCGTCCGCAACATTGAAGCGACACGCCGCGGGCTCGACGGCCAGACCTGTGCGCAGGCCGTCGAGGCGATCCGCCGGGCCCGACGGGTCTACATTGTCGGGCTGGGCAGCAGCAGCTGGCCGGCCGGCATCCTGGCGCGCAACCTCGACGTCAACCGAGAGGACGTCCACCTGCTGGCAACCCTGGAGGGGCCCGGCTTCGCCGCCCGGACTCTGCGCCGGCTGACGACCGACGACCTCGTCATCGCGCTCGCAACCCCGCGGTACTTCGCCGACACGGTGCGGCTGGCCGAGATCGCCCGGAAGCACGGCGCCGCGGTCCTGGCGCTGACCGACGGACCGCACTCGCCCCTCGTCGCCACCGCTACGATCGCGCTCTACGCGCAGACTGACTGCCACTACTTTGCCGCCTCAGATGCCAGCCTGACGGCCCTCGTCGAGGCCCTGGCGAGCGCCTTCGCCCACGCCACCGTGGATCTCGTCCCGGCCGCGACGCGGGTGACGGAAGCCGTCCTGCCCTGGCTCGACCGCGACTACGCCGCCTGGCCACCGCAGGGCGGAACCGACGACCTAACCGACACCCCGCCCCCGGGAACCGTTCCATGAGCGACCACCGCCCCGTACTCGTGATCCACGGCGGCGCTGGGACGATCGCGTCGGGCCAGGCTGATCCCGGCGAGGCGCGCTATCACGCGGCCCTCGCCGAGATCCTGGCGGCCGGAGCGGCCTGCCT
>NZ_VRVD01000244.1:0-6720 GCF_008040015.1 Methylobacterium sp. WL18
CCTCGTCTACGTCTCCGGGATCAGCCTGTCGCTCTACGGCGCGCGCCGCGCGGCCGGCCTCGCCGTAGAGCGACAGGCTGATCCCGGAGACGTAGACGAGGTCGTCGGCCTCCAGGGCGGCGCGCGTCTCGGCGGCGCCCGGTTCCGAGAACAGGTCCCGGGCGGCGGCGCTGTCGCGCCAGTAATGGAAGCTGCGTTCGCCCGCGTCGTCGGTGCGGATGATGTAGAGCCCCGGCATCCGGCCCGGCAGGCGGCGGACCCGCTCGAGGCCGATACCCTCGCGGCCCCAGGCTTCCACCATCGCGTCGCTCCAGGGATCATCCCCCAGGGCGGTCACGTAATCCACCGTCACGCCGAGGCGGGCGAGGTAGAGGGCGGTGTTGAGCGTGTCGCCGCCGAAGCCGCGGACCAGGCTCCCGTCCGGCCGCTCCGACAACTCGACCATGCACTCGCCGACGCAGGCGACCCTCATGCGGCTTCTCCCTGTGCGGAGCCTCGACCGGCCCGGTGGAGGACCGGCCCCGTCCGGCCTGGCCTGTCAATCGCGCGGCCGCCGCGCGAACGCGAACCGGTCTGGAGATGGCGCGCATCGACCCGATCCGCCATCCGGTTTGCGGGCGTCGCGCGCCGTCTCCCAGCGCACATCCATAGGTTGGCGAGGGCATAGACCGTATCGGGGATCTGAAAATCCGCTTTGAACAATATCGGTAACATAAAATTCAATCTGGCAACAGCATAACTGATTATCGTCCGGCGTATCGCAAGGACATTATTGCTGCCGAACTCAAATCGAAATCGTAACACGTAGTCATATCTGTCACTTGTCGAGGCCGGTGTCATTCACTGCGAATGAGTCGCGAGATACACGACTGTAAAATGTCTCCAGAAAATTTTATCGATCTCTAATGATCGAGACCATCGATAATGCATAACCGATCTACCGAACGAGCGGGGTGAATCAGAAGGCGAATTTGTATATCCTATGAGGGTCGATACCTCGGCAGATCCGAACGGCATCGATTTGTATCGGGATGAGTTCGATTCTTGTGCAGGACAGGAGGGGCCCGATCGCACGCAACCGGAAGCCGGGGCCGCGGCTTTGCGGGCGTTTGGGAAGCCCCTCGCGCGAGGCCGTCGGCGCGATGGCCGGTCTCGAACGACAGCCTGTGGCCGGCCCGGTCCGACCGGAATGGGTCTGACGCCATGGCGGCCACGCATAGACCCGAGAGGGATTGAGATGTTTCACTCCGCCCTCAGCGCGCTGACATTCTCGTCCGGGGAATTCCTGACGCTCACCGAGAGCCGGGGGTTGAGCGGAGCCTGGAGCTGGGTGCTCGCGGGTGGCGAGCAGATCTGGTCGCCGGGGTTCTTCCGCCTGCTCGGCCTCGTCCCGAATGCCGCCAAGGCGCATTACGATCTGCTCCTGAACCTGGTCCATCCGGAGGATCGGCACCGGCTGCCGTCGCTCGGCGATGTCCGGCAGGGCCACGTCCCTCGCGAGACGATCGTCCGGGTGATTCGCCCGAACGGAACGGTCCGCATCCTCTCGTTGATGATGGAGGCGCGCTTCTCCGGGGACGGAAGGCCCGTGGCCGTGAACGGCACGGCCCTCGACGTCACCGACCGCGAGCAGCTGGTGTTGATGCGCCAGGCGGAGCGGCGGCGGCGGGGGGCCCTGTATCTGACGGAGCACATTGCGTGCTTCGCGCTCGGGCTCGATCGCCGCTTCGAGTTCCCCTTCGAGGTGGCGCAGGTGCACGGGGTCTCGCACGAGGAGATCTGCATCAATCCCTACGTCATGGTCGTTCCCGAAGAGCGGCAGGCCTTTCAGGACGCGGCTGCGGCGCAGATCGAGCGGCGGCAGTTCTTCCAGGGCACGGTCCACGAGCGCCTCGCCAACGGCGAGCTCTGGCATTTCAAGATCGTCACGGTCCCGGTCCGGGATCCGGATGGCACCTATCTCGGCCGCTGCGGGCTGAAGCACCCGGTCCGAAGCCCCATGCCGATCGCGCCGGCTGTGGGCGAGGGGCTCGATCAGTGCGTGACCGGCCACCATCTGCGCGCCGCGCGCGCCCTGCTCGACTGGTCGATGATGGACCTGGCCCAGGCCAGCGGCCTGTCGCATTCCACCGTCCGGCGCCTGGAGGAGGACAGCGAGCATCGGGGAAGCCGGTCGCGCCTTCAGGCCGTCGCGTCCCTGCGCCGATCCGGCATCCGGTTCATCCCGGTGGATGACGGCACGCTGGCGGTGGCCAGGCGCTGAGCGGTTCGGGAGCGGACCGCCGTAAGGGCCGGCCCGCCCTCGGCCGCTTCTTGCTGGGCGCGGCGGCCGGCAAGCGGCGCCGGATCTGCGCCGGGGGCACCTGCATGCCAGTCGGTGCGAGAGCCGGCATCGGGGCGGTCAAGGTGCGCGTCCCGTGCAACCGGTCCGGTCGGCCCGAACCGGGGCCCGGTCCGCGTCGGGACGCACACGCTTGAGTCAGGCGACCTTGTGGCCGAGCTGGATCGCCTTGGCGATCTGCGAGCGCCGCTCGGCGTAGCTCGGGGCGACCATCGGGTAGTCGGCGGGCAGGCCGAACTTGGCGCGGTAGCGCTCGGGGGTGAGGCCGTGGGCGGTGAGGTGCCGCTTGAGCGTCTTGTAGGGACGGCCGTCGATGAAGCTGATCAGGCCGTCCTGGCCGATCGAGGCCTCGATCTGCGCGGCCGTCGGGCCGGTCCAGGCCGAGGTCGAGCCGGCGGTGCTGCCCTGAAGCACCGAGATCGCCGTGTGCACCTGATCGATCAGAACCGGCAGTTCGCCAACACCGACGGCGTTCCGCGATACATAAGCCGCGACCAGTGAAGCCGTGCACTTGATCAAGTCGTAGTTCGGTTCCGGCATCTTTTCGTGCAGTTCGATAGTCGTCATGTTCCCCTCGCTTCAGGTTGCCGCGGCGTTACAAGTCCGACTGGGAGGGATACGGATAATTTTACCGGATCGTCCCGTGCGAACTTCTACGCGACTGCTGATGCTCCGCCAGAATTGGCGACTAACAATACGAAAATGCGGCGAATTGTCTAGGGTTTACCTTGGATAGTATTTGAACAGAATTTGTCCTACAAATCCAACACGAGGTTGCTCGTTTCGTGGATCCAGACAGATAATGTTCAATCGGACGGGCCGACGCAGTCGAAGCACGCGGCGATGGCTACCTGGGGTGGCCCAAAAAGCTCACCTGCTCGCCGCTAATGAGGAGCAAGCCCGTTGCGCGAAGAGCTATTGAATGCGGACAGGGATTTGTTTTTAATTTGAAAACCGAGCTATAACTATAATTATCCTGTGAGATAATTATGAATACCGACAATAAAATAAATAGTGCATCTATAGATTTATATAAGGCCTTTAATAATTAGTTCCTTATGGATTTGATTGAATCTTCTTAATACGGTCGCTATTTCGCAACCCTTCTAGACAATGCGGGGTTTAAATCTTAGGTTTTTATTGAATAAAGTTATCATCGTCGAGCCTATATCGTATGAAACGTCGGTTTTTAAGCGCGAGGACTGATCTGCGCTGGGGCGACGCCCCGGAGCGGTGTCCGGTCCGCGTGAATCGGCTGCCGTTCCCGAAACGTCACCCGGTCGGACGGCATGGCGGAGCCGGTCGTTCGCTTTGGACATCTCGGCGTCCGGCGCGACGGCCGCGATTGCCTTAACCTGGTCCTTAGGCGAGTCGTGGAAGGTGCCGGCGCGCTCGCCGCCGAAATGGATACCGGTTCGGCGTCAGCGAGCGCGTCGAATCCAGGACCCGAGCCGCTCCCGATGGCAACGCGATCGGGAGCGGCTCGGGTCGCACGCGCGCTTCCGAAGACGACCTGCCATGTCCCATCGTTCATCCCTGGAAACCCGGCCCGGCGGCCTCGATCCGGATCGTCCGATCCGGGAGGGCAACGCCCGGATGGCTCCGCTGTGGCAGGTGCTGGTCGGGGGCGAGGCGGTCCGCCGCCATGCGCACCTGATCCTGGCCGCCGGCGTGGCCCTGGCCCTGCTGGGCGCCGCCGTGATGATCGATGCCCTCGCGGGGGCGGTCCACATCCCGGAGCGCTGGTTCGGCCTGCTCCTGCTGGTGGACGCCCTCGGTTCGCTCGGCGCCGGCCTGATCGCCGCGGGGGCGGCCCGGCGGCTGCGGATCTTCAAGGGCCTGTTCCTGGCCGTGGCGGCCATCCTGATCATGATGGCCTCGGCCTCGAGCTTCTTCCTGCTGGCGATGCTGTTCGGCACCGTCTTCCTGGTCGACGGCGCGGTCCGGATCGTCCTCGCCTACCTGCTGAAGTTCCCCGAATGGCGCACCTCGGTGGCGCTCGGCGCGCTGGGCGTCGCCTTCGGCGTGTTCCACCTGCAGCCCTGGCCGACCTGGTATGTCGGCACGGTCGGCTACTGCATCGGGATGTTCCTGGTCATCAACGGCCTGCGGCTGGCCCTGGCGGGCCTGCGCACCCGGCGGACGGCCCCGGAGCCGGTGCCGGAGGGGGCGTCGGCCCCGGGCTCCGACAGCCTGACCGTCTATGTCTGGACGCCGACCGGCCAGGCCACGACGCCGGCCACGCAGCGGCTGGTCCGGCGCTACGTCGCCTCCGTGGACGTGGCGGGGCGCTACTCCACCGGCCACGCCGCCCTCGAACTGGGGGGCGACCTCTATATCAGCCACTACCCCGCGGTGGAGATCGACCGCTCGCCGGCCAACCTCCGGTCGAGCCTGCGCGCCGGCCCCGAGAACGACGTCCCCGGCCGGTTCCTGCCGTCGCATCGCGCGGAGGTCGCGGATTGGTGCGAGGCCACCGTCGCGGTCACGCTCGACGGCGTCGACGGCCCCCGGCTGCGGGCGTTCTGGGACGCCTATCACCGCGACACGACCTACAACTTCATCAGCCGCAACTGCTCGACCACGGTCGCCCGCGCCCTGGACGTGGCGGTGGAGGGCGCGTTCAGCCGGGACGGGCATCCCTGGCGCAACCTCGCCCAGGCCCTGACCAGCCCGGAGTTCTGGGCTGCGGCCCTGCTGCGCAACGGCGCCCGGTCGATGACCTGGACCCCCGGGCTGGTTCTCGACTACGCCCGGGCGCTGAGCGCCCTGGTCGATCCGGCCTCGCCCGTGACGTCCATCGCCTGGGCCAGTGTCGGCCGGCGTTTCATCCGCAACGGCCGGGTCGGGTCGCTGACACGCGTGTTCCAGCTTGCCCGGCGCCGGCCCGCATCGGGCGCGGGCCCGACCGAGGCTTGAGCGGCCTCCCTGCCCGCCCGGCTGTTGCCTATGATGTTCGCAGGTCGTTTCCGGCGAAGCGCGACCTGCTCCCTTTCCCGCACGGGCTATCGGCTTCACCCATCCCCGGATGTGGCGCGGGTCCCCTCTCCCGTGCGGGAGAGGGACAGGGTGAGGGATGCGACCTCTCCGGAAAGACCTGGTCCCTCACCCCAACCCTCTCCCGCACGGGAGAGGGGGCGCGGCGCGGCTTTGGCAAGCCGATGTGTGAACATCGTAGCCCGCACGGGAGGGGCGACCCGCGCCGCATCCGGAGATGTTTGAGTCTGTCAGGGGCGGGCGGCGCCCCCGGGTCAGCGGGCCGTGCGGCGGGCGGCGAGGTCGCGGGCGATGGCCTGCATCACCGACAGGGTGTCGACCTCGTCCTGCTCGGCGCCGTGGTCGCTGAGCTTCACGATCACGGTCCCGGTCTCGCGGTCGACGTAGACGTATTGGCCGTAGACGCCGATCGCCGAGATGTCGCTGTCGTCGCCCCCGGGGGCGTGCCACCACTGGGCCGAGTACTGCCAGCCGTCGACCGCCCGGCGGGCCGGCGTCTCGATCCGGTCGATCCAGCGGGCCGGGATGATGCGGTTCTGCCCGGCGCGGCCCTGGTCGGCCACCAGAAGCCCCAGGCGGGCGAAGTCGCGGGGCGTGGCGTTGATGCAGCAGAACGCCTTCTCGATGCCGCCGGCCCGGTCGAGGTTCCAGGTCGCGTCGGCCTGGGCGCCCATCGGCTTCCAGATCCGCTCCGAGAGCAGGTCCGCCAAGGGCTTGCCCTCGACCCGCGCCAGGATCAGGCCGAGCAGCTCGGTGTCGATGCTGCGGTAGCGGCCCTGGCTGCCGGGCTTGAACGCCAGGTGGGCGTTGTCGCGCACGAAGGCGGTGATGTCCCGCGTCAGGTACATCCCGGCGGTGCCGGTGAGCGGATGCTGCGGGTCGTAATTCTCCGGCACGGCGATCCCGCTCGTCATGTCGAGGAGGTCGCGCACGGTGATCTGGCCGAAGACCGCGCCGTGCCGCAATTCGGGCAGCAGGGCCGAGACCCGGTCGGTCTCCGCCAGCTTGCCGCCCGCCACCGCGGTGCCGACCAGCAGCGACACGATCGACTTCGCCACCGACCAGGACGGGAACAAGGTCGCCGGGCCGGTCCCGGGGCGCTGCCATTCGTGGATCAGGATTCCGTCCTGCACCACCAGGAAGGCGTTGGTGTGCGTCTCCGCCAGCATCGTCGCGAGCGGAACCGTCTGGCCCTTCCAGGGGACGCGCTCCAGGATCGGGCTCGGCCGGAACGCCAGGTCGCGGGCCCGCTCGGGCGCCTGCACCACCCGGCTGGGGAACCAGGGGCCGATCGCGGACGGCTCGAGGACCGCCAGGGCCCCTAGCGTGACCGGATTCGGGACGTCGAGCAGCGCGGTGGCGGTCCAGGCGCAGCCCGCCGC
>NZ_VRVD01000245.1:0-6673 GCF_008040015.1 Methylobacterium sp. WL18
CGCCGCGCGGAGGCCGATGAGGATCGTTGGCGGCGCGTGGCGCGGCCGTAGGCTCGCGACCCCGCGCACCGACGCGATCCGGCCGACTTCCGACCGGCTCCGGGAATCGCTGTTCAACGTGCTGACCCACGCCTACGACGAGGTCGTCGCCGGGGCACGGGTGCTCGACCTGTTCGCCGGCACGGGCGCGCTGGGCTTCGAGGCGCTGTCGCGCGGCGCGGCCTACGCGCTGCTGGTCGACGAAGGCGCCGAGGCCCGTGCGGTGATCCGGTCGAACATCGAGGCGTTCGGCGCCGAGGGGGTGACCCGGCTGTTTCGGCGCGACGCGACGCGCCTCGGTCCGGCCGGGGCCACGGCTCCGTTCTCGCTCGTCTTCTGTGATCCGCCCTACAATCGTGGGCTTGCGCCGCAGGCGCTGGCAAGCGCCGCCAACGGCTCCTGGCTGTCGCCGGGCGCCCTGGCCGTGGTGGAGGAAGCCGAGGGCGTCCAGTTGGACTGGCCCGCGGGCTTCACCGCGCTGGAGCGAAGGGTCTACGGCGACACAGCGGTGTCCGTGGCGCGGTTCGCCGCCTGAGGGCGCCTCAGTCGCGAACGTCCGCTGCGATCTCGGGCCCGAAATGGATCGCCAGCCAGATCGTCGGCGAATCGGTACGCTCGACGCGGTGCCGACGACGGGGCTCGATCAGGACGGTATCGCCGGCCGACACGGTGCGCGGCGCGTGCTCGTCGGCGAAGCGTAAGTCGGCGGATCCCACAAGCACCGCCACCCATTCGGCATGGGGCTGATCGTAGTGGAATCCCGGCGGGCTGGCCTGTCCGGTCGAGACGATGCGCTCCACCCGCAGGCCCGGCGCCGTGTGCAAGACGGTGACAACCTCCTCGGCGGCTGCAAGGTCGAGATCGGTGTAGAGGTTCGTCAGGTCTAAAGCGGACATCGCCCGCGCCTCCCGAAATGACTTCGCGAGACGACGTGTGTCAGCGGACGGGGCCGGTCAACCGATGCCGACCGGGGCGTCAGGCCGACGGTGCGGCCACGCCGTTGGTTGTGGCTCGGTGCGGGGCGCCGTCCGCCGCTGTGGGACCATGTCCGATCCGGGCCGCGGACTTCACGAGCGCGATGACGTCCCGGCGCATCTGATCGTCGCCGATCTGATTGTAGGCGCGGAGCAGTTCCACGGCACCGGCGATCCGGAGCAGCGCGGGGCCGTTCTCGGAGGCGGCCTCCGGCTCGGGCTCGAAGAAGCTCGAGACCGGGACGCCGAGGCGCTCGGCGATCGCCTGGAGGCGACCCGCGCCGACCCGGTTCTTGCCGGTCTCGTACTTCTGGACCTGCTGGAAGCTGACGCCCAGCGCGCTCGCCAGCGCGGATTGGCTCAGCCCGTTGGCCGCGCGCAGGAACGCGATGCGGCTGCCGACCCCGTGATCGATGGCCGTGGTCTGTTTCGGCTTGGGGGTTGGGTTGGACATGGTGGAGAGTCCGAACTTCTTCAGGTTGCGGCGGGCGTGGTCGTGCGGATCTTAAGCCGCAGCTCACAACCCACAGGTGCAACATTGAGCGGCCAAGGTCCAGCCGGGTCGCATGTTGATGCCACAGTGCAGCTGAGTGTGCAATGAATGGTCACGCTTGCGCGACCATGCAGGGCGAGCATAGCCACCTTGGTTTCTCAATGGCTTCAAGGCGATCGATACAGAGTGCAACGGCCGATCAATTCTGGCATCACCGACTACGCAGACGGGGACTTCCGGCAACCGGTCGCCCTTGCACGATTGCCTACGGCGCAAGTGATTCGGTTTTGTCTAAACTGGCGGGATGCGGATCGGCGCCGATTCGGTCGCCGCGGATCCTTGTCGATCACGCGGCGGGGCCGAGCCAGTCGGTGACGATGCGAAGTTGTTCCGCGTCGAGCAAGGCCGGGGCGTGGCCGCAATCCGGGATCTCGATGCGCTCGGTAGGCGGTCCGCGGCGGGTCATCTCGTCCGCGGTCGAGGCGAGGAGCAGCTCCGAGCGCTCGCCGCGCAGCAGCAGCACCGGGCAGGTGATCGCGTCCCATTCGCGCCACATGCTGACGCTGTAGACCCGGCCGGGCCGGAAGGCGTCGCCGATGGCCGGGTCGTGGTGGGGGCGCCAGCCGCCGTGGGGCTCGGGGAAGAAGCTGTGCTTGGCGATGTGGCGCCACTGCTCGTCCGTCAGCGGGCCGAAGGCCGCCAGGACGGTCCGAAGGCGCGACTCGCCCGAGGCCAGGTTGTGGTGAAGCCGCGGAGCATCGCGCAGTCGTGAGCCGATATGGCGGATCGGCGCCCAGGGCAGGAACGGCCCGATATCGTTGATCACCATCCGGCGTATCGGGGTGTTGGCGGAGGCCGCCAGCACCATCCCGGTGAGGCCGCCGAGCGA
Source organism: Methylobacterium sp. WL18 (assembly GCF_008040015.1). Lineage (NCBI taxonomy): Bacteria > Pseudomonadati > Pseudomonadota > Alphaproteobacteria > Hyphomicrobiales > Methylobacteriaceae > Methylobacterium > Methylobacterium sp. WL18. The sequence goes on from NZ_VRVD01000245.1 coordinate 2,396, forward strand.
CGTGCCGACCCAGTCGATCTTGCCCGTGATCCGCAGGTGACCGATCAGCGCCGCCATGTCGGCGGCGTATTGGGGCAGGCCGTAGAGTTCCGGATCCTTCAGCCAGCCGCTCAGCCCGCGCCCGGGCAGATCGGGGCACACCACCCGGTAACCCATCTTCGCCAGCTTGTAGCCGAGGGGATCGAAGTCCCGGCCCTGCCGGCTCAGGCCGTGGACGCACACGACCACGTGCGGGCTGTCCGGGTCGCCCCATTCGACATACGCGATCCGATGGAAGTCGTGCGGCGCGTAGGCCGCGAAATGACCGGCCCGGAACGGCACGTCGGCACGGCTGAGATCGTCCAGGCGCGGCATCGGCTCGGGGGCGGCCGCCTCAGGCCTCTCGGCGGCGGCGGAGGTCACGGGGTATCCGTGCGCGATGCGGCCTCACGCGCCAGGCGGGTCGTGGTCTGGTGCAGGTCGACCATCTGGTCGGTGAGGCGGCGCGACTGCTCTTGCATGAACGTCACGTGCAAAGCCGCCACCTCGCGGGCGTCGGCCGCTTTCGCGAGGCGTTCGGCGAAATCCAGTGAGGCCCGGACGTTGGTGTCCGAGGCGACCAGCATGCGATGCCCGATCTCCCGCATCGCCGCCATCGAGTGGCCGGCATTGTCCTCGAACGCGTTGTAGAGGCGCGCCCCGGCGGCCTCCCATTGCTCGCGCATCCTGCGGGTGCCCGCGACGTTGCTGTCGGAAAGCTGGTGCGCGGTCTCCCGGCTCGAGCCCATCACCGAGCGCCAGCCCTCGAACGTCTGAGCCATCGAGGTTTCGAAGGCGTTCAGCGCCATCTCGCCGGCTTCGGCGAAGTGTTCGTAGGCCTCGCGGACCCGGGCAACACTGCCCTCGGCCATCTCGCGCCCGGCCTGTGGCGGCCGAACCATCGGTAGATTGTCGTCCTTCACGAGCCCCTCCCCCGCCGACTGCCATGACCGCCCGGTCAGGCACCGGATCCGGCATCCGTCAGGGCGGGGCCGCCGTCAACCGCTGCAGCGTGACAGACCTCGGGCCACCCCGCCGGGTCCTCCGCGCCGGGTCCTCCGCGCCGGCGCGGCCGATGATGACCGACACTGGCTGTAACCAGCACCCCGATTGACAGTCCGGACGGACGCGACGTCATCTCTCTGCCTGCGCACGCCACGCCAGCCGCCCGATCAGAAGGCCCACCGATGACGGAGACAGTTCCGCCCCGCGCGGCCGCCCGGGACTCCGATTCTCATCCGTTCGAGACCGGGCTAGACCGGAACCGGGCGAACTACGTCCCGCTCACGCCGGCCAGCCTGCTGGCCCGGGCCGCCGCCTCCGTCGGGGCGCGGGTCGCGGTGATCGATGGGGATCGCCGTCTGACCTACGGCGAGCTGTACGCGCGGTGCCGCCGCCTCGCCTCCGGCCTGGCCGGGCGCGGGATCGGGCACCTCGACACGGTGACGATCCTGGCGCCCAACGTGCCCGAGATGATCGAGGCGCATTTCGCCGTGCCGATGCTGGGCGCGGTGCTGAACCCGCTCAATACCCGCCTGGATCCGGCGACCATCGCGTTCTCCCTCGACCATGGCGGTGCCCGGGTGCTGATCGTCGAGGCCGAGTACGGTGCGCTGGCCGCCCGGGCGCTCACCGATCGCGCCGAGCCTATCCTGATCGTGGAGATTGGCGCCACCGGCATCGCCGGCGCGGTCCCGTACGAGACCCTGCTCGCCGGGGGCGACCCGGACTATGCCTGGCCCGGGCCGGCCGACGAGTGGCAATCGCTCTGCCTGCTCTACACCTCGGGCACCACCGGCGACCCGAAGGGCGCGGTCTACAGCCATCGCGGCGCCTACCTTCAGGCGCTCGGCAACGCGGTCACCTTCGGCCTCACCGCGGAGAGCGCCTATCTCTGGACCCTGCCGATGTTCCATTGCAGCGGCTGGTCGTACCCCTGGGCGAGCGTGGCGGCCTGCGCGACGCAGATCTGCCTGCGCAAGGTTGAGCCGGCGGCGATTTTCTCGCTGATCGCCCGGCACCGCGTGACGCACCTGTGCGGCGCGCCGATCGTGCTCTCGATGATCGCCCACGCGCCGGCCTCGGACCGCGTGCCCTTCCGGCATCGGGTGCGCTGTGCGGTGGGCGGGGCCGCGCCGTCCTCGACGATCATCCGCACCATGGAGGAACTCGGCTTCGAGGTGACGCACCTCTACGGCGCCACCGAGAGCTACGGGCCGGCCACCGTCTGCCTGGAACAGCCCGACTGGGCAGACCTCCCGGACCAGGACCGCTACGCCCGGATGGCGCGCCAGGGCGTCGCGCTGGCGACCCTGGAGGGTGTCGTCGTGTTCGATGCCGCCACCGACCGGCCGGTGCCGCAGGACGGCACCACGGTCGGCGAGATCTGTCTACGCGGCAACACGGTGATGAAGGGCTATCTCGGCAACCCCGAGGCCACCGCGCGGGCGTTGGCCGGCGGCTGGTACCGCACCGGCGACCTCGCGGTCTGGCACCCCGACGGCTCCGTGGAGATCAAGGACCGGGCCAAGGACATCATCATTTCGGGCGGCGAGAACATCTCCAGTCTGGAGGTCGAGGAGGTGCTGATGCGCCATCCCGCCGTGATGCTGGCGGCCGTGGTGGCGCGCCCGGACGAAACCTGGGGCGAGAGCCCCTGCGCCTTTTTGGAGATGAAGCCGGGTGCGGCCGCTCCCACCGACCGCGAGCTGATCGATTTCTGCCGGGAGCGGATGGCCCGGTTCAAGGTGCCCAAGACGGTGGTTTTCGGCCCCCTGCCGAAGACCTCGACCGGCAAGATCCAGAAGTTCGTCCTGCGCGAGCAGGCCCGGGGGCTGTCGGATCCTGTCTGACGGCGGGTATCCCACCTGCCCCCTCATCGTGAGGAGCCCGCCTCAGCGGGACTCGAAGGAGCCCTCCGTCGAGGGCTCCGCTCCGAGGCGCCGCCTCAGAGGCCGTGGGTCTCTCGATTCATCGCTCGCGACAGACGATGACGCTGCAGCATTCCTTTGAAGGTTCATCCAGGCTCGCGATCCCAGGTGGGACGTCCCCCCGAAGGTTTGCACCCGAGGTCGATGACGGAGCGCGACGCGCCCCCTCTCCCGTGCGGGAGAGGGCTGGGGTGAGGGATCAGGTCTTTCCGGAAAACGCGCATCCCTCACCCTGCCCCTCTCCCGCACGGGAGAGGGGACCCGCGGCTCATGCCGGCGGCATAGGCCCGTCCGGCGCCGCTAAGGCGTCGGGTGCATGGAAATCGAAGGATGATCGATCGAAAAACTCACAGCCTCTCAGGATGAGGGGGTGGGTTGGATATCCCCGGGTTCGAGCGTCAGGCTGCGGGCTTCGACGGCTTCCAGATGTCGGCGGCGGCCTCGGTCGCGGTGCTGAGGCGGGTGTGCAATTCCGGATCGGCATCGCGTGCGCCGGATCGAATCAAGTCGACCAAGTCGTCCAGGGCGTCATGGTCCGCGCCGCCCAACAGCCGCGCGCTGGCCTCCCCGAGCCGGTCCGCCTGTGCGATCTCCCGGGCGGCGATGCCGATCGCGTTGGCGACCATCAGGGCGACGTAGCGCGGGCGGCCGGTGAGGCCGGGGACGACCTCTTCCGTCAGCGCCCGGCGGGCGGCATCGAGGAGCGCGGCGCCGGAGGGTACGTCCTGCATTGTCAGCTCCAAGTCTCCGGGGCGGTCGCCCGCAGGATCGTCCGCTCCAGCTCGGGTACCATTCGGCCGGTGAGCGCCAGTTCCAACGAGAATTCCCGGCCCGAGACGTGGCGGGCGCCCTGTTCGAGGGCGATCACCGCCCAGCGCAGATGCGCCATCACCTCCCAATAGGCGACGCTCGCCTGATCGATGGTCCGGCCGCTCTCCTGCGTGTACCCCCGGTAGAACGACGCCCGGGAGCCGATGCCGCCGGCCTCCAGATCCGTTCGGCCGAAGCGCCAGCAGGCGGCGCAGAACCAGCCGAGATCCTGTGCGGGATCGCCCCAGCCGGCGAATTCCCAATCGAGGATCGCGGTCAGGCCCGATGCATCCACCATGTAATTTCCGGTGCGGAAATCGCGATGCACCAGGGACGGCGCCGGACAATCCGGCGCGCGAACCTCGCCCCAGCGCAGCCCCCACTCGATCGCCGGACGCTTGGCGCCGATCCCGTCGAGGCTGGCGCGCAGGCGGGCGATTTCGGCCAGCGCCGGCTGCTTCTCGGGCTCTCCGAGGAAGGCGAGCGCGGCCGGCACCTCGCGCGGGTCGAGCGCGGCGTG
>NZ_VRVD01000246.1:0-6656 GCF_008040015.1 Methylobacterium sp. WL18
CGAGGGACCGTAATCGTGGATCAGATCGTGCGCCCGCTTCGCAAGCGCGAAGCTGCGGTCGCGATCCGAATAGGTCTCCTGGCTCATCCGTACCCCGCGTCCCGAGCCCGTCCGCGAGGAGCGGGTGCGCGAGGAGCGCGGCCGCCGCAACGAGCCCGACGGGGATACCCCGATCGGACTCGGCTCACACGTTCCGGCCTTCTTGCTTCGACCAGTTTTGGCAAAGAAAGAGAAGTAACGCCCGGCTTAACGTTCCGGCTACGAACCGGCACTAGACTGGTTTTGGGCCGTGTTTAGTGATCCACCGGCGGCCTCGGACCGCGGGTTACGGATGAGCCAGGAGACCTATTCGGATCGCGACCGCAGCTTCGCGCTTGCGAAGCGGGCGCACGATCTGATCCACGATTACGGTCCCTCGGCCACCCCCCGCACCTACGCGGTCTGGTACGCCTACGTGTCGGGCGAACTGCCGCTGCTGGGCGACGCGGTCAAGCGTCGGACCACCCAGAACGGCTGCCTGACCGAGTCCGACATCGACGACCTGCACGAGACCTATCTCGACGGGCGCCAGCTCACGAGTGCCGCCGGCGACGTCAGCCGCAGCGTGCTCGACGAGATCGAAGCGGTGACCGAGATCCTCGATTTGTCGCTCGGTTCGACCACGCAATACGGCGAAGCCCTGCGCGGCCTGGCCCAGGATCTCGCCCAGGAGGGCATGCCGACCCGGGCGCGCCTCGGCGAGATCGTCTCGACCCTGGTCTCCACCACCCGCGAGGTCGCGGTGAACAACCGTGTCCTCGAGGCACGGATGCGCGAGACCCGCACCGAGATCGAGACCCTGCGCGAGAAGCTGGAGGCGAGCCGGCTCGAGAGCCTGACCGATGCGCTGACCGGGCTGGCGAACCGCAAGCATTTCGAGGAGATGCTGAAGGCGACCCTGGAGGCGTCCCGCCTCGGGGACGTGCCGATGAGCCTGGTCGTGCTCGACATCGACTTCTTCAAGCGCTTCAACGACCTGTACGGCCATCTCACGGGCGATCAGGTGTTGCGGCTCGTGGCGATCGTGATGCGGGAGAATGCCGGCACGCAGGCGCTGCTCGCCCGGTTCGGCGGCGAGGAGTTCGGCATCGTGCTGCCCGGCGCCGACCGGGTCCTCGCCCGACAGGTGGCCGAGAAGGTCCGGACCAGCGTGATGGGACGGGAACTCGTGAAGCGCTCGACCGGCGAGTCGCTTGGCAAGGTCACGATCTCGCTCGGCATCGCAGTTCTGCACGCCAGCGACAGCCCGGCCTCACTCCTGGAGCGCGCCGACCTGTGCATGTTCGCGGCCAAGCGCGCCGGCCGGAACCGCGTCGTGGACGACGCGGCCGAGACGCTCCCGCAGGTGGCCTGACGCGAGGCCGAGACGTTTGATCTCGCATCATCCGTTTCCGAAAGCCGGAAACCACCTTTCGGGATGATGCTTTAGACCCGGGCCGGGATCCGGTCTTCCGAGACCGGCGTGATCGCTACCGATTCGCCGCAGCCGCAGGCCGAGGTCTGGTTCGGGTTGTTGAACACGAATTGCGAGGCGAGCTTTGTGGTGGTGAAGTCCATCTCGGTACCGAGCAGGAACAGCACCGCCTTGGGATCGACGAACACCCGGACGCCGCGATCCTCGACCACGTCCTCGCCGGGATTGGCCGCCTCGGCATATTCCATCGTGTAGGACATGCCGGCGCAGCCGCCGTTGCGGACGCCGACCCGCAGGCCCGCGATCGGCCGGTCGGCATCCGCCATGATCGCCTTGATCCGCTCGGCCGCGCGATCGGTCAGCGAAAGAACCTTGAAGCCTGCAAACATCGTCACCCTCCCGCCCATCCGGGTTCAAGGCCCGGGAGCGCGCATTCTGACAGACACAAGATAAGCATCCGTCCCCGCCCGGTCCACTACGGTCGGGCCACAGGGCCGCGGCATTCGGCGCGTCAGGCCGTTTCGCCCGTGAGCCGCGCGAAGGTGGCGAGATCGACGTTGCCGCCGCTGATCACCACGCCGACGCGCTTGTTCGTGATGTCGACCAGCCCGTGCAGGACCGCCGCCGCCGCCAGGCAGCCGGTCGGCTCGACCAGGATCTTCATCCGTTCGGCGAAGAACCGCATGGTCTCGACGAGCTGGGCGTCCGAGACGGTCAGGATGTCGGCGACATCCCGGCGGATGATCGCGAAGGTGAGGTCGCCGAGCGCCGTCGATTGCGCCCCGTCCGCGATGGTCCGGGGTACCGGGATGGTGACGATCGCGCCCCCGCGGAACGATTGCTGCCCGTCATTGCCGGCCTCCGGTTCCACGCCGATCACCCGGCAGCCCGGCGACAATTCCGTGGCGGCGAGCGCGCAGCCGGCGAGCTGGCCGCCGCCTCCGAGGCAGGCCACCAGCACGTCGAGGGGCCCGGCCTCCGCGATCAGCTCCTGCGCCAGCGTCCCCTGCCCGGCAATCACATCGCGGTTGTTGAACGGCGGGATCACCGTCATGCCCCGGGGCTCGGCGAGTTCCCGGCCGAGCGCCTCCCTATCCTGGGTGTAGCGGTCGTACAGCACGACCTCGGCGCCGTAGCCCCGGGTCGCCGCGATCTTGGCCGCGGGGGCGTCGCCCGGCATCACGATCGTCGCCGGGATGCCGAGCAGCTGGCTCGCCAGGGCGATCGCCTGGGCGTGGTTGCCGGAGGAGAACGACAGCACCCCGCGGGCACGGACCGCCTCCGGGAGGGCGCTGATCGCGTTGTAGGCGCCCCGGAATTTGAAGGCGCCGCCCCGCTGCAGGTTCTCGGCCTTGAAGAATAGTTTTGCGCCGGTCCGCGCATCGGCGGTGCGCGAGGTCAGCACGGGGGTCCGGTGGGCGATCCCGGCGATCCGCTCCGCGGCCCGGGCGACGTCCGCGAAGGTCGGCACGCCGCTCTCGGCCGTCGTCGTCTGTGCTTGCTCCGGCATCGTATCCCACAAAGCTCCTGCCTGAGAACCGTGCTCGATCGCGCTGCGATCGGGCACGGCTGCGTGACCTCGACCGCCTGCGCGCGCCCGCTCCGGACCGGAATCACCCCGGCGGACCGCTCCCGGCCGCGGAAACTCTTAGGCAGGATTTGCGCCCGGCGCATCCGTGGGATTTGCAGGCCAAGCGGAGCCATTCGTTGGCCCGGAGCTTGTATCCCTGGATTCGTTCGAGGGTCGCGTCGCCATGCCGTTGGAATCGAAGGTTCGGATCCCCTCTCCCGCCGACCCGCAGCGCGGTGCCGCGGAGGCCCGATGAGCGACAGGATGCGCGATCGGCGGGCGGGCGACGAGGCGACGGAGGTCACGTTCCGCGGGCGGGGCCTTGCGCTCCGGTCGGGCGGACGGCTGATCCTGCTCGTCTGCCCGCTCTGTTCGCAGCGCAACGCCAGCCGCGGTGCCGAGCGGGGCATCTGCGAATGGTGCGCCTACGTGCCCTCGCAGGATCAGGCGGAGCCGGTGGAGCGCGGGAACGGGTGACCGCTTCCGCCCTCATGCCGCCGCCGAACCGGGCCGCTTGGAGTTTTCGGTAAACCCAGCTCCACTGCAGACGGTCCCGCAGTCTCGTCGCGCGATCGCCGAACGGGTCGAGGCCGCAGACCGCGAATCCGCCTCGGCGGCGGAAAGGGGAACGTCGATCACGCGACGTGGCTGTGCGCTGCGTACTATTTTCGATTGCAAGTTTTGGTTAGAATTACAATTATAGGTTGGGGGGCTGCCGACCGGGAGGGATCATGCAACCGTCGGAATGCTGTATTTTTCGCATGATCCTCGCGTCCGTGATCGGAAGCGCTGTCACATTGCTGTTGGTCCGTGGTTTCGACCCGTGGGCCCTGGCGCTGATTCCTCTTGGGGGAAGTCTGGCGACCGTGTTCGTAATCGCCCTGTTCCAGGCCATCAGCCTCGCCCTGATGGCTTCGTCGCGCCAGAACACCGAGTCTGCAACCTAGCGGCGGATTGAGCGGACCTTCCCACCCTAACCCTCATCCTGAGGTGCCGCAGCGAAGCGGAGGCCTCGAAGGAGCCCTCCAGAAGTCTCCGCGATCCCTGAAGCCCTCCTTCGAGGCCCAGCGATCTTCGATCGCCGGGCACCTCAGGATGAGGCTACGATGTTTACACATCTGCATCGGACACCGCCGCTCGCGATAGAGCGCGACCGGCCCCCTCTCCCGTGCGGGAGAGGGGACCCGCGCTCCATCCTGCACCCGTACTGCCGACACCGATGCGTGAATCCGGTAGCAGGATGAGGGGAGAGATTGGAATCTCCGAAGCCTTCGCCACAGCCATCGTCTTTGCGAGTGGAACTGAGCGATCCCGGAGCACGATGTGTCTCCGGGCTGCTGTGCGCGTAACCAGGGCGCGGGGCGAGCGAGCCGCCTCCGCGCCCGGTATCGACCGTCAGCTATGGATCACCTTGCCATACGCGTCGAGTACGCTTTCGTGCATCATCTCGCTGAGCGTCGGGTGCGGGAACACCGTGTGCATCAGCTCTTCCTCGGTGCTCTCCAAGTTCATCGCCACGACGTAACCCTGGATCAGCTCGGTCACCTCGGCGCCGACCATGTGGGCGCCAAGCAGCTGGCCGGTCTTGGCGTCGAACACCGTCTTGACCAGGCCGTCCGGCTCGCCCAGCGCGATCGCCTTGCCGTTGCCCGCGAACGGGAAGCGGCCGACCTTGACGGTGAAGCCCAGCTCCTTGGCCTTGGCCTCAGTGAGGCCGACGCTGGCGATCTGCGGCTGGCAATAGGTGCAGCCCGGGATCTTGGCCTTGTCCATCGGGTGGGTGTGCAGGCCCTTGATGGTCTCGACGCAGATGACGCCCTCGTGCTCGGCCTTGTGTGCGAGCATCGGCGGGCCGGCGACGTCGCCGATGGCGTAGAGACCGGGGACGTTGGTCCGGCCCAGCCCGTCGGTCACGACGATGCCGCGGTCGATCTTCACCCCGAGCTTTTCGAGACCGATATTCTCGATGTTGCCGACCACTCCCACCGCCGAGATCAGCTTTTCGGCCGTGATTTGCTGGGTCTTGCCGTCGCCGCCCTCGATGGTCGCCGTGACGGAATCGGCGCCCTTCTCGACTTTGGTCACCTTGGCGCCGGTGAGGATCTTGATGCCCTGCTTCTCGAAGCGCTTGCGCGCCAGGCCCGCAATCTCGGCATCCTCCACCGGCAGGATCTGCGGCAGCAGCTCCACCACGGTCACCTCGGCGCCCATGGTCCGGTAGAATGAGGCGAACTCGATGCCGATCGCGCCCGAGCCCATGACGAGCAGGCTCTTGGGCATCGTCTCCGGGACCATGGCCTCGTAATAGGTCCAGATCTGCTTCTTGTCGGGCTCGATCCCGGGGATCGCCCGCGGCCGGGCTCCGGTGGCCACGATGATGTGCTTGGCCTGGTAGCTGCCCGCTCCCTTGGCGCCCTTCGGAGCCTCGGCGCGCTTCGATTCCTTGACGGTGACCTGGCCGGGCTGGTTGCCCGTGGCGACGCTGTCGACCGAGGCCTCGCCCCAGATGACGTCGACCTTGTTCTTCTTGAGCAGCATGCCGACGCCGCCGTTGAGCCGGCCTGAGACGCCCCGCGAGCGCTTCACGATGGCCGCGGTGTCGAACGACACCTCCTTGGCCGACAGGCCATAATCGGAGGCGTGCTGCATGTAGTGGTAGATCTCGGCCGAGCGCAGCAGCGCCTTGGTGGGGATGCAGCCCCAGTTCAGGCAGATGCCGCCCAGGTGCTCCCGGTCGATCACCGCGGTCTTGTAGCCGAGCTGCGCCGCGCGGATCGCGGTGACGTAGCCGCCGGGGCCGGCGCCGATGATGAGGATGTCGTAGGTGTCGGACATTGCGTGCTCCGGCTCAGACCAACATGCCCATCGGGTTTTCGATCAGCCCCTTGAAGGCCGCGACCAGTTCCGCGCCGAGCGCGCCGTCGAGGACGCGGTGGTCGCAGGACAGGGTGGCGGTCATCACCTGGACCACCGCCGGAGCGCCGTCCTTGACGACGACGCGCTTCTCGCCGGCGCCCACCGCCAGGATGCTCGATTGCGGCGGGTTGATCACCGCGGTGAAGTGCTTGATCCCGAACATGCCGAGGTTCGACACCGAGGTGACGCCGCCTTGGTATTCTTCGGGCTTGAGCTTCTTCGCGCGCGCCCGGGCGGCGAAGTCCTTCATCTCCTTCGAGATGGTGGACAGGGTCTTCTCGTCGGCCCGCCGGATCACCGGGGTGAACAGCCCGCCGTCGATCGCCACCGCCACGCCGACTTCGGCCTGCTTGAAGCGCAGCACCCGGTCCTCGGCCCAGACCGCGTTGGCGGCGGGCACGCGGGTGAGCGCCAGGCCCATCGCCTTGATGACGAAGTCGTTCACCGAGAGCTTGAAGGCCGGCTTGCCGTCCTTGTCCTTGCCGGCGGAGCCGTTGAGCGTCTCGCGCAGCTTCATCAGCGCGTCGAGTTCGCAATCCACGGTGAGGTAGAAGTGCGGGGCCACCTGCATCGCCTCGGTGAGGCGCTTGGCGATGGTCTTGCGCATGCCGTCCAGCGGCACCTCCTCGTAGGAGCCCTTGGCGTAGAAGCCCCGGACCTGATCGAGGGTGAGGCCGGCCGGCGCTCCGGCGGCGGGGGCGGCCTTCGGCGCGGGTG
>NZ_VRVD01000247.1:0-6648 GCF_008040015.1 Methylobacterium sp. WL18
TTCCGGGCCCGGCTCGCCCGCGATGGCGCCGAGCGGCAAGCCGGCGCCATCGCGGGCATCGGCCTGCACAACGCCGCCCCGGTGATCGCCGCCGGTGCGGACGGCGTCGCGGTGATCACCGCCCTGTTCGGGACCGAGCCGGTGCGCCAGCGCGCCCGGGAACTGCGCGCGGCCATCGACGCCGCCCTGTCGGTGCGGGGAGACTCAAGGTGAGCGGCGCCAGCCCCATCGCGGTCACCATCGCGGGCTCGGATTCCGGCGGCGGCGCCGGCATCCAGGCCGACCTCAAGACTTTCTCGGCGCTCGGCGTCTACGGCGCCAGCGTGATCACGGCGCTCACCGCCCAGAACACCCGCGGCGTCCAGGGCATCCACGACGTGCCGGCCGACTTCGTGGCCCGGCAGATCGACAGCGTGTTCTCCGATCTGGCGGTCGATGCCGTGAAGATCGGCATGCTGTCGCAGATCGCGGTGATCGAGGCGGTCGCCGACGGGCTGTCACGGTGGGCCGGGACCGCCCCGGTGGTCCTCGACCCCGTGATGGTCGCCACCAGCGGCGACCGGCTGATCTCGCAGGACGCCGTGGCGGCGCTCCGCGAGCGGCTGATGGGCCGGGCCGACCTGATCACCCCCAACCTGCCGGAAGCGGCGGTGCTGCTCGGCGAGCCGGTCGCCGGGGACGAGGCGGCAATCGTCGCCCAGGCCCGGCGGCTCATCGCGCTGGGCGCCCGCGCCGTGCTGATCAAAGGCGGCCACGGGACCGGGGCGCTAAGCGTCGATCACCTCGTGACACGGGAGGGTCACGCGCAGACCTTCGCGGCCCAGCGAATCGCCACGCGCAACACCCACGGCACCGGCTGCACGCTCTCGTCCGCGATCGCGGCGGGGCTCGCCCGGGGCCTGACGCTGCCGGAGGCGGTGACGGCCGCGAAGGACTACCTCACGGCCGCGCTCACGGCCGCGGATCGCCTTGCGATCGGCGCCGGCCATGGGCCGGTCCACCACTTCCACGCGATCTGGCGTTAGCTTCCAAAGCCCCCTGCCTTGCGTCCGGACGGCGATTGCGTTTGAAGAAGCGCACGATCGTTCGGATAACGGAACGGCCAGGGTGGACCGGTGACGATGCAGGACCAGGCGGAACGGCCCGACCGGACGCGCGGACGCGACCTGCTGACCGGGGCGCAGGTGCTCTCCGGCCAGCTCGGCAAGACGATCCAGCGCCTGCGCAAGGCCTACAACCTTTCGCTGTCGGAACTCGCCGAGCAATCGGGCGTGGCGAAGTCGATCATCAGCCAGATCGAGCGCAACGAGACCAACCCGACGCTGGCGACGATCTGGCGGTTGTCCCAGGCGCTCGACGTGTCGATCGACCGGGTCCTGGCGTCGAGCGACGAGGAGCCGTTCATCGAGAAGACCTCCCGGGCGGACACCCCGATCCTGGTCTCGGAGGACGGCAAGGTCCGGCTGGCGATCATCGGCTGGATCAAGACGATCGAGTGGCTGCAATGGTATGAGGTCACGGCCGACCTCGGCGGCGTCCTCGATTCGGATCCGCACCAGCGCGGCTCGGTGGAATCGCTCTCGGTCGCCGAGGGCGCGTTCGAGGTCGAGATCGGCGGGATCGTGCAGCGCGCCCGGACCGGCGAGACCCTGCGCTACCGCTGCGACCGGCCTCACCTCGTGCGCTGCACCGAGGGCCCGGCCCGGGCTACCATGGTGGTGATCCTAAAGGCGGCCGTGATGGAGTGACCGGCCGGGCGACCTTCTTGTGCGAACGATTGGGTTGTAGCAACCTCAAGACCGAGAGGCATTACGGGAATCAAGGGCGGCCCCGTGGAGCGTATCGGGCGGCTGCTCTTTGACCACCCCCTTGTGAAAGCCGTCGGACTCGGCCTCCTTGGTCTTCTCGGCAACGTTCTGTCGGGCGCCTACATCTTCGAGATCACGAAGACGATCGACGGAGTACAGGTTCTCGATTGGAGCGCGACGCCTTACAGCCGTTCGTTCTGGCTTCTCGTGATCGTCCTATCAGGCATGGGTTTGTACGGTTGGGGGGCCGCCCGCTACGAAAACAGGATGCGCCGCGCATTGAGTGAGGCCGACGTTCTGGGCATCGCGCTTCAGGAACTGGTCGGCCCGATGATCGAAGCGGCGAAACGCGATATTCAGGACAGGAAGCTGCGGACGCTCGACGACGTCAAGCGAATGTTCGGATCCGAGTCGGGGGATCGTCAGCCATGAACACCGTGTTCACCCAACATGCCGTCGACCGCATGCAGGCGCGCGACGTCAACGACATCGACGTGAGCCGTCTTCTCGAGAAGGTCGAGCATGTCTCGAGAGATCGCGAGACCCTGACGCGTTCGGAAGATGTCGTCCGCTTAGGCAAGCGTCACGGCGAGGAGACCTTCATCGTTCGTGCCGGCGACATGAGGGCTGTCTTGGCGCTCACGCAAGACCGACCGGAGCAGATGATCGTCCTCGGCGTATTCCGGGCTGACGAAGCGCCGTCTTCCATCGACCGATTACAGCCGGGCGTCTGATCGACGGCATCGTGCGGCTCAGGCCGCGCCCCGTCACCGTCCGGTATTCACCCACCGCACCACGTCGGCCAGCACGGTGGTCAGGGCCTGGTCGAGGGCGCGGGCGCCGTTGCCGGCGTCGATCTTGGCCACCGGCACGCGGGCGGTGAAGATCCGGGCGGCGGTGACCTTACCGGTGCCGTCGGCCACGAGCTTCAGGGACAGGTCGACCACCGCCTCACCGGTCGTCGCCTGGATGTCGAAGGCGCGGATCTCGCTGATCAGCTGATAATCCGCCACGACCTTGTCGCCGGGCCGGCTGACCGAGCGGAGCCGGCCGGAATTCTCCAGGCTCTGCAGGAGGCGGGTCTGGATCAGCCGCGGCAGCCGGTCGGCCCATTGGCCGCCGCCCAGGAAGGCGAGGGCGCCGCCGGATTCGCGCACGATGATCCGGTCGGCCTCGAACGGCTGGATCCCCACGGGCTCCGACACGGCGATCGAGCGGCCGGCCGCGACCGGGCGCCCGGCCGGAGGGAGCGCCGCGAGATCGAAGGTCAGGGGCGTCGCACCGCCGCAGCCACCCAGCAGGGCGGCGAGCAGCGCGGCGGCGATGAGGTGGGACGAGCAGCGGGCCATACGCACAACCTGAGGAACCCCGCCGGCGAACGGCAGAGCTGTATAAGCTATGCCGCAGAAACTATCCCTCGCTCGTATAAGTGCCGTGCGCCGGGACACATCGGCCGGGCGCACGGTGATTTCACCGCCCGCCGTTGTATTCGGGCAACGACGGCTTGCCGCCGAAGATCACCTGGCTCGGGTCGCGCTCCAGGCTGCGCACGGTGCGGTTCAGGGTGTTGAGGGTGCGCTGCCCGTCTCCCGACAGGGCCTCCACCTCCCGGCGGCCGGTGCCGCTCAGGCGGCCGAAATTCGTCGAGATGCTGGCGGTGCGCTTGTCGAGGTTCTCCGACATGACGCGGAAGGCCTTGCCGGCGTCGCGCACCGAGACCGCGGCCGCGCGGATCTCCGTGAACGTGCTGGAGCCCTCCTGGCCGGAGGCGGAGCCGAGGAAGCTCTGGGCGCCGTTGAGCACCGCGTCGATCTTGTCGGCCGATGCGTTGAGCTTGGCCGCCAGTGAGCGGGCGTCGTGCACGGCGCCCTCAATGTCCGGGCTGGACTTCGACAGGGCCGCCGAGAACCGGTCGGCATTGTCGATTACGTGGCCGAGCTTCACCCCATCCACCGCCTTGACCAGGGTCGCGATGTTCGGGCCCGCATCGGCGAGCGTCTTCGAGAACGCCTCGACATTGGTGAGCGCGCGGTTGATCGCGCCCTCGTTGCCGGCCACGATCCGGTCGAGCCGGGCGAGCATGTCGTCGGCCCGCTGGGCGACCTGGCGGGCCAGCGCCATCATGTCCTGCATGTCGGAGGAATCGGCGAAGATCGTCGGCGGCTCGCCGTTGGCCATCGGGGCGAGCACGGGCGCGTCGGCGTTGCCGCCCGACAGGGAGATCACCGAGACGCCGGTCAGCATCGCCGAATCGAGCCGGGCGCGGGTGTCGGCCCGGAGCGGCGTCGAGGGGTCGACCTTGATCTGGGCGAGCACCCGGCGCGGGTCCTGCGGGGCGAGGCGGATATCGGTGACCTCGCCGACCTTGATGCCGTTGAAGTTCACGCTCGACCCGCGGGAGAGCCCCCCGACCGAGCCGGAGAATACGATGCGGACGATCTGGCTCACCTGCCGCGAGGAGCCACCGGAGAGCCACAGCACGGTGCCGAAGCCCGCCAGGATGACGGCGAGGGTGAAGGCCCCGATGAGGGCGTAGTTCGCGCGGGTTTCCATGCGATCAGCCTGCGGTTCCGCTCGGCGAACGGGGTCCGGCCGAGCTGCGTGTCCACGATCCCAGGCGGGACCGGGACGGGATCAGGGGGAAGGGGCGGTCAGGCATGCGCCGGCACCCCGGGGGTGATGGCGCGGGCCCGCTTGCCGTGGAAGTATGAGCGCAACCAGGGGTGGTCGCTCGCCAGCATCTCCTCGATCGTGCCGGCGGCGATGATCTGGCCGTCGCCCAGCGCCGCGATGCGGTCGCAGGCGGTGTAGAGGCTGTCGAGGTCGTGGGTGACCATGAACACGGTCAGGCCCAGCGTCTCCTTCAGGGTCGAGACGAGGTCGTCGAACTCGCCCGCGCCGATCGGGTCGAGCCCCGAGGTCGGCTCGTCGAGGAACAGGATCTCGGGATCGAGCGCCAGGGAGCGGGCGAGCGCCGCGCGCTTGATCATGCCGCCGGACAGCTCGGAGGGCAGCTTGTCCGCCGCATCCGGTTGCAAGCCGACCATCTCGATCTTGAGCCGGGCGAACTCGTCGAGCAGGCGTTCGGACAAGTCGAGATGCTCGCGCATCGGCACCTGGATGTTCTGTTTGACCGTCAGCGCCGAGAACAGGGCGCCCTGCTGGAACAGCACGCCCCAGCGCTGCTCCATGCGGCGGCGCTCGGCATAGGTCATGCCGTCGACGTCGCGGCCGAACACCTCGATCGTGCCCGCCCGCTTCGGCGTCAGGCCCAGGATCGTCCGGGTGAGCACCGACTTGCCCTGGCCCGACGGCCCGACGAAGCCCATGATCTCGCCCGCGCGGATGTCGAGGTTCAGCCCCTTGAGGATGGTGCGGTCCCGGAAGCCGACCACGAGGTCGCGAACCCGGATGATGGGTGCGGGGCCGGCGGCGGTCTCGGGCATGGCGGGGGCGATCATCACAGCGGGCTCAGAAATCGATCGCGGCGAAGAACACGGCGAACAATCCATCGAGGACGATGACCATGAAGATGGACTTCACGACTGAGGCGGTGACGTGGCGGCCCAGAGATTCGGCCGAGCCCTCCACGGCGAAGCCCTCGATCGTGGCGAGAATCCCGATGATCAGTGCCATGAACGGCGCCTTGATCAGGCCGACCATGACGTGGTGCACGCCCACCGCCGCCTGGAGCCGGACCAGGAACTGATCCAGCGTCAGCCCGCCGTACAGCATGGCGGTGAGGCCGCCGCCAGTGAGCGCGGCGATGTCGCCGATCAGCGTCAGCATCGGCAGGCCGACCATCAGGGCCAGCACCCGTGGCACGATCAGGATCTCGATGGGATCGAGGCCCATGACCCGGAGGGCGTCGACCTCCTCGCGCATGCGCATCGAGCCGATCTCGGCGGTGATCGCCGAGCCCGAGCGGCCCGCGACCATGATCGAGGTGAGCAGGACGCCCATCTCGCGCAGGATCAGGAGGCCGATCAGGTTCACCACGAAGGTCTGGGCGCCGAAGCGCTGGAGCTGGAAGATGCCCTGCTGGGCGACGATGCCGCCGACCAGGAACGAGATCAGCACGATGATCGGGGCGCCGTTGAAGGCCACCTGCTGGATCTGGTTGACCAGGGCGGTGCCCCGGAACGTGCCCGGCCGCAGGGCCACCCGCCCGCAGGCGGCGATCACCTCGCCCAGGAAGGCGAGGGCGGTGACGAACTCGCGGCCGCCGCGCACGGTTTCGCGGCCGACCGTGTCGAGGAACCCGACGACGCGGCCGCGTCGCAGCGGGTCCGCGGCCTCGACCTCGCGCAGGCGGACCTCGCCCAGCAGGGTCCGGTGCTCGGTCCGCACGCCGACATAGGTCAGCGCGCCTCCCGCGTGCTCGATCTCGGCGCGGGTCCGCTCGAGCACCCAGGCGCCCAGCGTGTCGAGCCGCTCGATCCCGGACAGGTCCACCGTCACGGAACCGGTCCGGCCGGCCGCCAGGATGCGCGCCGCATTCGCCTCGACGGTCGGCGCCTGGTCGGCGGTCCAGCGCCCGTCGAGCGCCAACCGGCCATCCGCCGGCCGGTCCCGCAGCGATGCGCCGGGAACCATGCCCTCGCTCAGCAAGCCCTAACTCCTCGATTGGAGGCACCACCCTGCCGTGTGGTTATGTCGACATTACGGTTGACGATCCGTATCCGGCGGCACGCGGCCGGAGGCGAGCGCCAGACCCAGGCCGCAGGCGGCGAGCGGCGCCATCAGCAGGAAGGCGAGGGGGCCGCCGGCCCGGTAGGCGAGCCCGCTCGCCAGGGTGGCGACCACGGAGATTCCGGCGTTGACCGCGCTGAGCGTGCCC
>NZ_VRVD01000248.1:0-6623 GCF_008040015.1 Methylobacterium sp. WL18
GGGCTCGACGTGCCCGAAGCCCGGGCCCGGTTCGCCGCCGCGCTCGCCACCGCCGCCTGATCCGCGGCCTTCCACCGCGGGCATCCACCGTCCCTGATGCCGCCTCTGCTTGTGTTCGGGCGGTCCGATCCCTAGGTTCGCCCGGAATTCTTCAACCGGTCGTGGCGTCCCGCTCCCTCAGGGGAGCGCAGGCAAGTGGGCGCGGCCAGGTGGGCGCACGCAGGAGGTTGCCATGGGCAGCATGAGTATCTGGCACTGGGTCATCGTTGCCGTCATCGTCATGCTGCTGTTCGGACGCGGCAAGGTCTCGGACCTGATGGGCGACGTCGCCAAGGGCATCAAGGCGTTCAAGAAGGGCATGGCCGAGGACGAGACGCCGCCGGCCAGCAGCCAGCCGGTCGCTCCGCCGAACGAGCCGGTCCGCACCATCCCCCACACCGCCGAGACGAGCCCCGGGACCGCGGTTCCGGCGAGCCATCTGCCCGGCGGCGAGCGCAAGCCGGTCTGAGGACTGTCAGGGCGCGCGCTGTGGTGTAGAGCCTGACGGGGTTCGGATCGAGGTCCGGATCCCAGGGCAGCGGGACCGTCGACGACATGCTGGACATGAGCTGGGGCGAGGTGATGCTGATCGGCGGCGTCGCCCTCATCGTCATCGGGCCGAAGGACCTGCCGAAGGCGCTGCGCACCGTCGGGCAGATCACCACGAAACTGCGCCGCATGGCCGGCGAGTTTCAGATGCAATTCAATGAGGCGATCCGCGAAGCCGAACTCGACGAAGTCCGCAAGGAGGTCGACGGCATCCGCAACACGGTCCGCACCGCGAGTTCCGGGTTCAATCCGGTCCAGACGATCCGGGACGAATTGAAAGGCGCGGTCGAGGGCCGGGTCGCCGCCCGCCAGGGTTCCGAGCCCCTGGGCCCCGAGAAGCCGGCCGCGGACGCGCGCTCCCTGGCCGACGCCACCGCTCAGCTCAAGGCCGAGCAGGACGCAGTCGCACCGGCCAACGCAGAACCGGCTGCGGCCGAGGCTGCGCCGCATACCGATGCGGTGCCGCACGCCGCCCCGCCCGAGGCCCCGCTCCCGGTTCCCGGCTCGGTCGACGATCCCTACGGCCCGCCGCCCGAACCTCCGACCCCGCACGACGCTCCCCTGGATCCGAAGAACGGCGCCACTGCCCGATGATGAGCGACGCCGACGAGGCCGAGATCGAAGCGTCACGAGCGCCGCTGCTCGAACATCTGATCGAATTGCGCGCGCGGCTGATCAAGTCGCTGGCAGCCTTCGTGGTGATGTTCTTCGGCTGCTTCTTCTTCTCCCGGGATATCTACAACATCCTGGTCTATCCCTACGTCTCGATCGTGGGGGTCCAGAACGCCGAGCTGATCGCGACGCACTTCCTCGAGCAGGTGTTCACCAACATCAAGCTCAGCGTGTTCGGCGCCGCGTTCCTGGCCTTCCCGGTGATCGCCACGCAGATCTACGCCTTCGTGGCTCCGGGCCTGTACCGGAACGAGCGCAAGGCGTTCCTGCCCTACCTCGTGGCCACGCCGATCTTCTTCATCCTCGGCGCGCTGGTGGTGTTCTTCCTGGCGATGCCGCTGCTGATCAAGTTCTCGGTGTCGCTGCAGCAGGTCGGCGTGGCCGGCGAGCCGACGATCAAGCTGCTGCCCAAGGTCGACGAGTACCTCTCGCTGATCATGACGCTGATCTTCGCCTTCGGCATCGCGTTCCAGTTGCCGGTGATCCTGACCCTGCTCGGCCAGATCGGCATCATCGACGCAGCCTTCCTGCGCGAGAAGCGCCGCTACGCGATCGTTCTCGTCTTCGTCGTGGCCGCGGTGTTGACCCCGCCGGACGTCATTTCCCAGCTCTCGCTCGCGCTGCCGATGCTGATCCTCTACGAGGCCTCGGTGTTCTCGGTGGCCCGGGTGGAGAAGGTGCGCGCGGCACGTCGGGCCGCGGAAGGGTTGGATCCGTAAGGGTCGGATCGACAAGTCCGGGTTTCAAACGGTTACGGACCCAGCCCTTTCAAGGTGTTTGGCCACGGGCGTGTCGTGGGATCAGCGCTCCTGAGCAGCTCACGCGCGCCCCTTTCCCGGGCAGGTGAAGCGAAGCGGAACCTGATCCGGGACCCAGCACACGAAGCGCCGCGCCAGCGGCACAGGTCGATCGGACGGACGCTTCGCGCAGTGGTGTGCTGGGTCCCGGGTCGCATTCCGCTGGCGCTGCATGCGCCCGGGAAAGGGGGGCGGTGCAGACCGGCTCGACGCCGTGTCCTGGCCCTCAGCCCAACATCCTGAAAGGGCTGGGCCGGAGGCCCTTTGGAAACCCGATCTTGCCCTACGCCGTCCGCAGCAGCACGTGACGCTTCTTGCCGAAGGACAGCTTGATCACCCCGTCCTGGGTCAGGTCCGCCGGCGTCAGCACCGCCTTCTCGTCCGTCACGGCGACATCGTTCACCCGCAGCCCGCCGCCCTTGATCTGGCGGCGCGCCTCGCTGGTCGAGGGCACCAGCTTGGCGATGTCCGGCCCGAACGCGGTGAGCACGCCGAGTCCGGCTTCGAGGGTGGCGGCCGGAACGGTGACGCTGGGGAGATCCGTCGCGAGGGTGCCTTCGACGAACGTCTTCCGGGCGGTCTCGGCGGCGGCTTCCGCCACCTCGCGGCCGTGCATCAGCGCCGTGGCCTCGGTGGCGAGCACCGTCTTGGCCGCGTTGATCTCGGAGCCGGCCAGCGCCGCGAGCCGCGCGATCTCTTCCATCGGCAGCAAGGTGAACAGCTTCAGGAAGCGAACCACGTCCGCATCCTCGGTGTTGCGCCAGAACTGCCAGTAATCATACGGCTTGAGCATGTCCGGGTTGAGCCAGACCGCGCCGGCGGCGGTCTTGCCCATCTTGGCGCCCGAAGAGGTGGTCAGCAGCGGGCAGGTCAGGGCGTAGAGCTGGGGCGTGCCCATGCGCCGGCCGAGATCGATGCCGTTGACGATGTTGCCCCACTGATCCGAGCCGCCCATCTGCAGGGTGCAGCCGTAGCGGCGGTTCAGCTCCACGAAGTCGTAGGATTGCAGGATCATGTAGTTGAATTCCAGGAACGACAGTTCCTGGTCGCGCTCCAGGCGCATGCGGACGCTGTCCATCGACAGCATGCGGTTCACCGAGAAATGCCGGCCGATGTCGCGCAGCATCTCGATGTAATTGAGCTTGGTCAGCCACTCGGCGTTGTCGACCATCACGGCGTCGCCGGCGCCCTCGCCGAATCTCAGGAACCGGTCGAAGGTCTTGCGGATCTCGGCCTTGTTGGCGTCGATCTGCTCGACGGTCAGGATCTTGCGGCTCTCGTCGCGACCGGACGGGTCGCCGACCCGGGTGGTGCCGCCGCCCATGAGGGCGATCGGCTTGCCCCCGGTGGCCTGCAGCCAGTGCAGCATCATGATCGACAGCAGGTGCCCGACATGGAGCGAGGGCGCCGTGCAATCGTAGCCGACGTAGGTCGTCAGCCGCCCTTCGAGCGCCGCGGCATCGATCCCGGCGAGATCGGAGGTCTGGTGAATATAGCCGCGCTCGGTGAGGATCCGCAGGAAGTCGGATTTCGGCGCGAAGCTCTCGGCATTCATGGCTGCGGTCTCGGGTCACGAGCCGGCGCGACAGGCCGAGGCTCTGCGTGCTAGCTCGCGCTGGGGTTCAGGATACGGCGCGCTCTTAGCAGGGCGTTCGCCGAAAGGCACGGGGTCGAGCACAATGGCGATGATGCGCGCGATCGGACTGATGAGCGGCACCTCGCTGGACGGCGTCGACATCGCGCTGATCGAGACCGACGGCGAGCGGGTCCACGTCGTCCGAGGGCACAACAATTTCCTCGAGCCGATGGGGCCGACCGGCTATCGCGGCTATTCCGACGAGGAGAAGGCGCTGCTGCGGGTGGCGACCAAGGATGCGGAATCGGTGCTCCATCCGGGCGACCGGCCCGGGCGGCTGCCCGAGGCGGAGGCCTTCGTCACCCAGGCCCATGCCGAAGCCGTGGAGCGCTTCCTCGCCGAGAACGGCCTGAACGCGCGCGACATCGACGTGATCGGCTTCCACGGCCAGACCGTGATCCACCGGCCGGACCAGCGCATCTCGATCCAGATCGGCGACGGCCAGGCGCTGGCCACCCGGCTCGGCATCCCGGTGGTCTCCGACCTGCGCCGGGCGGACATCGAGGCCGGGGGGCAGGGCGCGCCGCTGGTGCCGGTGTTCCACAAGGCGCTGGCCGAGGCCTCGGGCTTCGACGGACCGTTCGGCATCCTCAACATCGGCGGCGTCGCCAACGCCACGCTGATCGATTCGAAGGGCGGCGTGATCGCCTTCGACACCGGCCCCGGCAACGCCCTGATCGACGAGTGGATGCAGGAGCGCGAGGGCAAGAACCTCGACGATGGCGGCCGCACCGCCGCCCGCGGCCGCGCCGACGAGCCGCTGCTCGCCTGGCTGCTGATGCACCCGTTCTTCTTCCGCCGCCCGCCGAAATCCCTCGACCGGAACTGGTTCTCGCACAAGCTGGCCGGTCAGCTTTCCACGGAGGACGGCGCCGCGACGCTCACGGCCTTCACGGCGCGGGCGGTGGCCCGGGCCCTGGACCACGCCCCGGAGATCCCGACCCGCTGGATCGTGGCGGGCGGCGGCGCGCGCAACGGCGAGCTGGTACGGCTCCTGAACTATCACCTGCGCTCCGAGATCACGACCGCGGACGCCATCGGATGGTCGTCGGCCTACCTGGAGGCGCAGGCCTTCGCGTATCTGGCGGTGCGCTCCCTGCGAGGCCTGCCGATCACCTTCCCGCCGACCACCGGGGTGCGCGAGCCGATGACCGGCGGGGTCCTGGCGCGACCGATTGCCTGATCGCGAGGCCCGAACCCGACGAACGGCCCGGCGGTTGGACGTCGATAGAGGCGATCGGGATCAGAGACCTTGGCCGAGACCTACCTCCGCTACCACGACGGCATCGAGACGCCCGCGCCCGACGAGTCCGAGACGATCGACGCGATCATCGCGTCGATGACCCGCGAGAGCGAGACGACGGCCGCGCGCTACGGGCATGCGGTGCGGGCGTCGCACGCCAAGGTCAGTGGCGTGGTCACGGGCGAGCTTCAGGTGGCTGACGACCTCCCGCCCGAGCTGAAGCAGGGCCTGTTCGCCAAAGGTGGCAGCTATCCGGTGATCGTGCGCTTCGCGCAGGGGCCGGGGGAGTTGCTCAAGGACAGCGTCTCGACCCATCGGGGCATGGCGATCAAGGTGCTGGGCGTCCTGGGTGAGACGCTGCCCGGTCACGGCGCCGCCACGCAGGATTTCGTGCTCGCCACCGGCCCGGTCTTCCCGAACCCGGACGCCAAGGGCTTCCTGGGCAGCATGAAGCAACTGGAAGCCGGCACGAAGGCGCCGGAGGCCGTCAAGTCCGTTGTGTCTCACATCGCAAGGGCGGCCGACGCGGTGGTGAAGGCGGCGACCGGCGAGAGTTCGGCGCTGCTGGACTTCTTCGGACACCAGCCTCTGCACCCGCTGGCCGAGCCGTATTATTCCCAGGCCGCGCTCCGCTACGGTGATCATGTCGCGAAGATCGCGGCCTTCCCGGCCGGCGCGCGGCAGCAGGCCCTGGCGGACGAGGAGCTGCATCCGGGCCAGGACCCGGACGCGTTCCGGCACGCGGTCGGTGCCTTCTTCGCGGGCGATGCGGCCGTCTTCGAACTCCGCGTCCAACTTTGCACGAACCTCGACGACATGCCGGTCGAGGATGCATCGAAGCGCTGGAACGAGGCGGCCAGTCCCTACCGCACCGTGGCGCGGCTCGTCCTGCCGGCCCAGGATGCCCGATCCGAGGCTCGGACGCGCTACGCCGACGACGTGCTGTCCTTCCGGCCGGCCCACAGCCTGGCGGCGCATCGCCCCCTGGGCTCGCTGATGCGGGCACGGCTCAAGACCTATCAGGCGCTCTCCAACTTCCGCCATGGCCGCAACCAGACGCCGGAGACGGAGCCGACATCCATCGAGCAGGTACCGGCGTGATGCCGGCGGGCGGGTGAGCCTCGGCCACGCCCTGCGCCGGATCGTCGAGGAATACCCGCTCGCCCGCCTCGACCCCCCAGCCGGGCATCCCCTCGCGGCGGTGATCCGGCGCGGTGCGCCGGATGAGCTGCGGGCGGCCCTCGACCCGATCGACGGACCGTTCTTCGTCAAGGGCAGTCCCGGCCGGGGCACCCGTTGGGCCGCCGTCCCGTGGTTGGCGGTGTTCGACCCGGCCGTCACGACCAGCGCGACGCGGGGCTATTACCTCGTCTACCTGTTCCCGGCGCACCGCCCGGTCGTCCACCTGTCCCTGGCGCAGGGGACCGTGGCCGCGATCCGCGAGCACGGGCCGCGCGCCGAGGCCTACCTGCGCACCAGCGGGGATGCCCTGCGCGTACGCCTCGCCGACTTCGCCGAGCGCCTGCCGAACCGGTCCATCACCCTCGGCAGCGCCGGCGAGCTGCCGGAGGGCTACGAGGCCTCCCACATCCTCGGCCTGACCTACGCCCTCCACGACCTCGGCGACGAGCGGCGGCTGCGGGCGGACCTGGCGGCGGGCGTGGCGGCTTATCGGGCGCTCAAGGGG
>NZ_VRVD01000249.1:0-6600 GCF_008040015.1 Methylobacterium sp. WL18
CCGGCCGGAGGCTGTGCTGGCTGTCACCGCGGACGTCTCCGACCCGCAAGCGGTCGCAGGCGCGATGCGGCAGGTCGCCGACCGGTTCGGGCGGCTCGACGCGCTGGTCAACAACGCCGGCATCGCGATCTTCAAGCCGCTGATGGAGACCACGTTCGACGATTGGTCGCGGGTGCTCGCCGTGAACCTGTCGGGGCCGTTCCTGTGCACGCAGGCGGCCGTCCCGCTGCTCGCCGAACGTGGCGGCGCGATCGTGAACATCACATCGATCTCGGGCCTGCGCGCCTCGACGCTGCGGACCGCCTACGGCACCAGCAAGGCGGCGCTGGCCCAGCTCACGAAGCAGCAGGCCGTCGAGTTGGCGCAGTTGGGGATCCGGGTGAACGCGGTCGCCCCGGGGCCGGTGGACACCGCGATGGCCAAGGCGGTCCACAGCCCGGAGATCCGCGCCGACTACCACGATGCCGTCCCCCTCGGGCGCTACGGCCTGGAGTCGGAACTCGCGGAGGCGATCGTGTTCCTCTGCTCCGAACGGGCCTCCTTCGTCACCGGCCAGCAGCTCGCCGTCGACGGCGGCTTCGAGGCGACCGGCATCGGCCTGAAGACCCTGCGCGGCGAACGGGGGGACTGAGCGGCACCCCCGGCCCTCTCGCCGCGGGGGCGGCGTCGCCCAGTCGGGCCGGCCCGGTGGTCTGCGGGACGTCCTTCTGGCAACGTCCCGGCCCCGTGAGGACCCCGTCTGTCGCAGCGCATCAACTTCGGATAAAATCTACACGCATTCCGAGGTGCCGATGCCCGATCCGACGTCTCCGTCCCCCGCCACCGATCGCCTGCGCCACAAGACCGTCTCGGCCGCGGTCACGGAATCGCTGCGTCAGCGCATCCTGAACGGTGAGTTCGCGCCCGGGATCCAGCTGCGCCAGGACGCGCTGGCGGAGGAGTTCGGCATCAGCCGCATCCCGGTCCGGGAGGCGCTGCTGCAACTGGAGGCGCAAGGGCTGGTCAAGATCGTGCCGCATCGCGGGGCGGTGGTGGCCGGCCTGTCCGTCGAGGAGGTGGAAGACATCTTCCGCCTGCGCGAACAGCTCGAACCGCCGCTGCTGGCGCTCTCCGCACGCCGCTTCGGGGCGGCGGATTACCGGAGGCTGCGCAGCCTCACCGACGGGTACGGCGCGGCCCTCGAGGCCGGCCAGGTCGACCGGTGGGGCGAGCTGAACCGAAGCTTCCACCTCGATCTGCTGCGCTACGCCGATCGCCCCCGCTCGCTCAGCATCGTCTCCGCCCTGCTGCAGGATTGCGACCGCCCGACGCGGCTGCAGCTGTCCGCTTCCGGGGACACCGCGCGTGCCGATCACGAGCACACGCAGATCGTGGCGCTCTGCGAGGTGGGCCGGATCTCCCAGGCGGCCGAACTCTTGCAAGCGCATATCGCGCACGCCGCCGTATCGCTGGTGGCGATCTACCGGAACGCCCAGGCCGGGTGAGCCCGCTGATTGTGCAGATGTCGTTGCAGACGACGCTTGACGCACCTGCAGATTTTATACAATCTACAGGGACGGAGCCGGCGGGGGTGTCGTGGCTGAGCACGCATTGGTGACAGAGGGGCTGACCAAGGCGTTCGGAGGCTTCACGGCCGTCCGGGACGTCGACTTCGCGGTCCGCCGTCACGCCATCCACGCGCTCATCGGCCCGAACGGCGCCGGCAAGACCACGTTCTTCAATCTGCTGACCAAGGTCCACACGCCGACCGGCGGACGCATCCTCTACGAAGGCACCGACGTCACGCACGAGAGTTCGGCGGCGATCGCCCGGCGGGGAATCGTGCGCTCGTTCCAGATCTCGGCGACTTTCCCGCACATGAGCGTGCGTGACAATGTCCGCGTCGCGCTCCAGCGGCGATTGGGGACGCAATATTGGTTCTGGCGCTCGATTCGCTCGTTGTCCGTGCTCGACGACGAGGCCATGGCGCTTCTGTCCGATGTCGGCTTGGCGGATTACGCAGACACCAACGCCGCCGATCTCTCCTACGGGCGCAAGCGCACCCTCGAGATCGCCACGACGCTCGCCCTCGATCCGCCCCTCCTCCTCCTCGACGAGCCGACCCAGGGCATGGCCCTCGACGATGTCGACCGGATCAAGCGGCTGATCCGGCGGATCGCCGTGGGCCGCACCATCCTGATGGTCGAGCACAACATGTCGGTGGTGGCCGACCTCTGCGACGCGATCACCGTGCTCCAGCGCGGCGAGATCCTCGCCCAGGGCAGCTACGCCGAGGTCTCCAACGATCCCGGCGTGAAGGCGGCCTATCTCGGAGGCGGGCATGCCTGAGGTGGACTTGCCTGAGAACGAATTGCCCGAGGCCGCCATCGCCCTGGAGATCCGCGGGCTCGAAGCCTGGTACGGCGAGAGCCACGTCCTGCACGGGATCGACCTCACGGTGCGTGAGGGCGAGTGCGTGACGCTGCTCGGCCGCAACGGTGCCGGGCGCAGCACCACGCTCAAAGCCATCCTGGGCCTGACCGACCGGCGCGCCGGCTCGGTGCGGGTGCGCGGGCAGGAGACGATCCGGCTCAGCACGCACCGGATCGCCCGGCTCGGCCTCGGCTACTGCCCGGAGGAGCGCGGCATCTATCGCTCGCTCACGACCCAGGAGAACCTCACCCTCCTCCCCCGCCTCGGACCCGACGGGATGTCGGTGGCCGAAGTGCTGGCGCTGTTCCCGAACCTGGCCGAGCGGGCCGACAGCGGCGGCGGCCGCCTCTCGGGCGGCGAGCAGCAGATGCTGGCGCTCGGCCGCATCCTGACCACCGGCGCCCGCATCCTGCTGCTCGATGAGATCACCGAGGGCCTCGCCCCGGTCATCGTCGAGGCGCTCGGCCGGGCGGTGGCCCTGCTCAAGAGCCGCGGCTTCACCATCGTGCTGGTCGAGCAGAACTTCCACTTCGCCCGGCACCTCGCCGACCGCCACTACGTGATCGAGCACGGGCGGGTCGCGGCCGAGATCCCGGCCGACGCGGTGGCGGCACGGGAGGCCGAGGTCGGGCGCCTGCTCGGCCTCTGAGCCTCATCCCGAAAGGTGGCGGCCGGCTTTCGGGACACGAGACGCACAGACAAAGCTCCGGCAGGGGCGCGTATTCGGGACGAACAGGAGGCGGGAACATGCGGTCACGGTTCATCGGTTACGTGCTCGGCGCGTCGCTCGCGTCGGCCCCCTTCCCGGGCTTCTTGCCAGCGCTCGCCGCCGAGCCTGTCAGCGACGGTGTCGTCAAGATCGGCATCCTCAACGACCTGTCGGGCATCTATTCCGACTTCACCGGGCGCGGCTCGGCCGTGGCGGCGCAGATCGCCATCGACGAGATGGGCGGCAAGGTGCTGAACGCCCCGATCGAGCTCATCGCGGCCGACCACCAGAACAAGCCCGACATCGCCGCCAACCTCGCCCGGGAATGGTTCGACCAGGGCAAGGTCGACATGATCGCCGACTTCCCGACCTCCTCGACCGCGCTTGCCGTGATGGAGATCGCCAAGCAGAAGAACCGGGTGACGATGCTCTCGGCCGGGGTCGCCATGGCGGCGATCAACGAGAAGTGCTCGCCGCTCAACGCGCAGTGGATGGTCAACACCTACGCGCTCGCGGCCGGCACCGCCAAGGCGCTGCTGAAGACCGGCCGCAAGACCTGGTACTTCGTCACCGCCGACTACACCTTCGGCCATTCCCTCGAGAAGGACGCCTCCGCGGTGGTCGAGGCCCAGGGCGGCAAGGTGCTGGGCGTGTCGCGCCATCCCTTCCCGGGCGGCGACTTCTCCTCCTTCATGCTGAAGGCGCAAGGCAGTGGCGCCCAGGTGATCGCGCTGGCCAATGCCGGCAGCGACACGATCAACGCCGTCAAGCAGGCCGCCGAGTACGGCATCGGGCGCAGCGACAAGCAGGTGATCGCCCCGCTGCTCACCTACATCACCGACGTGAAGAGCCTCGGCCTGGCCAAGGCCCAGGACATGTACCTCACCGAAGCCTTCTACTGGGATTACGACGACCGCTCGCGCGCCTTCGCGGAGAAGTACTTCGCCAAGATGAAGCGCATGCCGAGCGCCTCTCAGGCGGCGGTCTACTCGGCCGCGCTCAGCTACCTGAAGGCGATCGAGGCGGCGGGCACCGACGAGGCCGGCGCCGTGATGGCCAAGCTCCGCACCATGACCATCGACGACGCGGTGATCCGCAACGGCAAGCTGCGCGCCGACGGCGCCCTCGTCCACGACATGCTGCTCCTGCAGGTGAAGAAGCCGGCGGAATCCAAGCGCGACTGGGACTTCTACAACGTCCGGGCGGTCCTGAAGGGCGACGACGTGTTCCCGAAGCCCTCCGATGCCTGCCCGCTCAACGCCAAGGGCTGAAGCAATATCGCGCAAGGGCGCGCACCGGCCTCCGGGATGGCGCGCGTCCCCTCCCCGGTGTGGCAGCGGACTACAGAGGGTTGCATGGCGGGCGCGGTCACATCGTCGCCCGTAGAAAGCGAAGGTCCCCTCTCCCGAGCGGGAGAGGGACAGGGTGAGGGATGCGACATCTCCGGAAAGACCTGGCCCCTCACCCCAACCCTCTCCCGCTCGGGAGAGGGGGCACGTCGAGCCCTGCAAGAGCGACCGTGTCTCGACCCTGCGTAGCCGTAGCCCTGGTGGCGCATCCCCGAAAAGACCGTCCGACCCCTCCAACCCGCCGGTGACCCCACGATGGACATCACCTTCCAGGCCTTCATGGCCCAGCTCACCATCGGCCTGATCGGCGGCTGCTTCTATGCCCTGCTGAGCATGGGGCTCGCGATCATCTTCGGGCTGCTCAACATCATCAACTTCACCCACGGGGCGCAGTTCATGATGGCGGCGTTCCTGGCCTGGATCGGGCTGACCCAGATCGGGCCCTGGCTCGGCTATCCCGATTTCCAGATCAGTTTCTGGGTCGCGCTGGTTCTGGCTCCGCTCTGCGTCGCCCTGTTCGGCATGGTCATCGAGCGCACGCTGCTGCGCCGGCTCTACCATCTCGACCACCTCTACGGCCTGCTCCTGACCTTCGGGGTGGCGCTGGTGATGGAGGGGGGCTTCCGATACGTGTTCGGCGTCTCCGGCCAGGGCTACGAGCCGCCGGAGATCCTGCAGGGGCCGGTCGATGTCGGCTTCATGCTGCTGCCGAAGTACCGCGTCTTCGTGGTCGTGGCCTCGCTGCTGATCTGCTTCGGCACCTGGTACCTGTTCGAGCGGACCAAGCTCGGCGCCTACCTGCGCGCCGGAACCGAGAACCCGCGCCTGCTCCAGGCCTTCGGCATCAACGTGCCGGTGATGATCACCCTGACCTACGGGTTCGGCGTGGCGCTGGCCGGCATTGCCGGGGTGCTGGCCGCGCCGATCATGCAGGTGACGCCGCTGATGGGCGGCAACCTGCTCAACATCGTTTTCGCCGTGGTGGTGATCGGCGGCCTCGGCTCGATCCTCGGCGCGATGATGACCGGCCTCGCCCTCGGGCTGATCGAGGGGCTGACCAAGGTGGTCTACCCGGAGGCCTCGACCGTGGTGGTCTTCGTCATCATGGCGCTGGCCCTGCTGGTGCGCCCGGCCGGCCTGTTCGGCCGCGAAGTCTGAGGGGAGCCGATGTCGAACACCTTCAAGATCGTCCTCGTCCTGGTCGCACTCGCCCTCACCGTCCCCTTCGTGCCGGGGCTGATCTACCCGGTCTTCGTGATGAAGGTGATGTGCTACGGGCTGTTCGCCTGCGCCTTCAACCTGCTCCTGGGCTTCACCGGGCTCGTGTCCTTCGCGCATGCCGCCTTCCTGGGCAGCGCCGGCTACGTCACCGGCGCCCTGATGATCCGCTTCGGCAACCACCCGCTGGGGATGCCGGCGGCCTTCGTGGCGGGCGTCGCCGCGGCGGCTCTGGTCGGCTTCGCCATCGGCGGCCTCGCGATCCGGCGGCGGGGCATCTACTTCGCGATGATCACCCTGGCGCTCTCGCAGATCGTCTATTTCCTGGCGGTGCAGATCCGCTGGACCGGCGGCGAGGACGGGCTCCAGGGCATCCCGCGCGGCAGCTTGTTCGGGCTCGACCTCACCTCCGACACGGTGATGTACTACGTGACGCTGGCGCTGTTTTCGGCGGGCTTCCTGTTCGTGGACCGCGTGGTCCACTCGCCCTTCGGCCAGATCCTGCAGGCGGTGCGGGACAACGAGGCGCGGGCGACGTCGCTCGGCTACGACACCGACCGCTTCAAGCTCCTGGCCTTCGTGATCTCGGCGGCGGTGGCCGGCTATGCCGGGGCCATGAAGGCGCTGGTGTTCCAGCTCGTCTCCCTCAACGACGTCTCGCTGCACACCTCCACCGAGGTGGTGCTGATGACCCTGCTCGGGGGCGTCGGCACGATCTTCGGACCGCTGCTCGGGGCCGGACTCGTGGTCGGGCTGCAGAACTACCTCGCGACCATCGGCGACCTCGTGACCGTGGTGATCGGCCTGATCTTCATCGTCTGCGTCTCGTTCTTCCGGCGCGGCGTCGTCGGCGAGTTCTTGCACTTGCGCCGCCGCCGGGCCGAGCGGGGCAAGACGCGCCCGGTCCCGACC
>NZ_VRVD01000024.1:0-25520 GCF_008040015.1 Methylobacterium sp. WL18
GGCCGCCGCCGTAGCCGAGCCGCTTCCGCTGCGCCGTGGCATCGCCCTGTGGCCCTGGTTCTCGCTGACCACGGAGTTCCCGGCGCCGCGCATCGATTACGCGTGGCCGCCGTTCCAGGCCGACCGCCCGACCCCGACCCGCGACGACCTGCGCCGGCTGGCCGGGCTGGGCTTCGATTTCGCGCGGCTTCCCCTGGATCCCGGACCGTTCGTGGCGTTCACGGGCGGGCGCCGAGCCGACCTCATGGCCATGCTCTCGGCCGCGATCGACGACGTGCTGGCTGCCGGGATGCGCGTCCTCGTCAACGTGCAGGCGAATGCCGCCACGCATCATTACACGCCCGACGCGTTCTACGGATCGGACCGGGCGCCGCTGTTCCCCGCCTATCGCGAGCTGATCGTGGACCTCGCCCGACTCTGCGTCCGGAAGGGTATCGGGCGGGTAGCCCTGGAGCCGGTTAACGAGCCGCCGCAAGGCTGTGGGGCCGAGGCCTGGAACCGGGTCCAGGCCGCGCTCCTCACCGCAGCCCGGGGCGCCGCGCCGGGGCTCACCCTTGTGGCGACCGGCGCCTGCGGCAGCCTCGTCTCCGGGCTGTCGGTCCTCGACCCGGAATCCCTCGCCCGGTTCGCGCCGCTGCTCTACACCTTCCACTTCTACGAGCCGTACCTGTTCTCCCACCAGGGCGCGACCTGGCTCACCGAAGAGCCGTTCTATCGCTGGCTGAACGCCGTGCCCTGGCCCGGGGCTCCGGGGCGCCAGCCCGAAACCCTGGCGGCGGTCCGGGCCCGCATGGCTGCCGACCGCGCGGTCCCGGAAGCCGAGAAGGCCCGGGACCGCACGGTGATCGAGGCGAAGCTGCGCGATTACTTCGCGGCCGAGCCGGGACCGGCTTATCTGGCGAAGGAGTTGGCCCCGGTCTCGGCCTGGGCCGACCTCTACGGGATCCCGGCCCGGCTGATCCTGATGGGCGAGTTCGGGGCCGTGCGCACCGACGCCCGCTACACCGCATCCCGGGCGCCCGACCGCGCGGCCTATCTCGGCGACGTGCGGCGGGCGGCGGAGCAGGCGGGGTTCGGCTGGTCGTTCTGGAACCTGTTCGACGGCCTCGGCCTGATGGACGACGCGCACGTCGTCGATCCCGCCCTGGTCTCCGCACTGGGTCTGACGGCGCGGCCGTGAGCGGCCCTCAGGCCCGCGTGCGCAGGGAATTGAGCGGAAACAGCACGATCAGCATCAGGGCGAACTTCGCCAGCATGGTGGTCTTGCCGGCCAAGCCCTCGAAGGTGTTGACCAGGATCACGAAGGTGAGGATCGGCAGCCAGACGCCGCGTCGGCAGTTGCGCGCGATCTCCGTGAGGTAGAGGCCCACCGCCACGACCAGCAGCGTCGTCACCAGGATGCCGTGGTAGAGCACGTCGGAGACGATCGAGTTCTCGATGCCCCATTCCAGGCCGTAGATCCGCCGCAGGGTGCTCACCTGCAGGAGGTCGGGCGCCAGCAGCAGCTGCCGGAACGGGACGGCATCGAAGATCGCCAGCATGTCGACCCGGGCCTGGGCGCTGCCGCCGTCCGAGACGAAACGGCTGAGCAGCGTGTCGAAGAACCCCACCGCCGCCAGCACCGCGACCATCACCGGCAGCGCCGTCAGCACGAAACATGCGCAGGCCGCCCCGATCAGGGGGATGCGGTTGCTCCGCAGCGTCCGATTAAGAGCGAAGAGGCCGACCGCCCCGCCGAGTGCCAGGGTCGTCACCGTGGCCGACCGGCCGCCGAAGGTCACCAGTGCCACGAGCTGCAGGGCGATCACCCCGGCCCGGAGCGCCGGGTTCAGCCGGCCGCCGCCGTTGGCGAGCGCCAGGATATAGCAGGCGGTGAGCGTCGCGTTGACGAGCGGGTGACCCTGGAGCGCGGCCGAGCGCGTGTCGGTCTCGAACGCCATGCCGTCGAACCGGAACGGGAAGAACCGCTGGCCGCTGGCGAACTCGAACAGGCCGAGCAGCGCGTTGGCCAGCATCATCAGGTGGAAGACGGTCTCGATCCGCCGAAGCGTCGCTTCGTCCCGGTCCATCAGCAGGATCGGGACAAGCCCGGCCAGCACGAAGGTGTCGATCGAGCCGGCCAGGCCCGTGCCGCCGCGGGCCGCGATCAGTCCGAGCAGCAGCACGCCGCAGAAAGCCAGCAGCACGCAGGCCGGCCGGCGGTTGAGGGCCTGCGCCACCGGGATCACCGGATTGCCCGCGCGCAGCATCGTCCAGCCGACCAAGGCGACGACCATGTAGGTCGCGGGATGGATCTTCGCGGGAGCCGAACCGGTGATGCCGTCGTAGTTGAGGCCGAGCGCCCAGAGCAAGCCGCCCGATACGCCGACCAGAACCACGGTCAGCAGCACGAACGCCATCGCCTCGAGCCGGTCCAGGCCGCGCAGGCGCGTCTCCGGCCGCGAACGCGCCGCCTGCCGGTGCGCGAAGCCCGCGGGCCGCGCCGTGCTCACGCGCTGCGCCGGTCGAGCAGCAGGGAGCCGGAGACGGGCCGGCCCAGGGCTTCCGAGGTGTCGACCAGGTCGATCAGGTCGCGCTGGCGGGTGGCGCCGTTGCAGACGACCAGCAGCAGCCGGTCCGCCGCCGCCGCGATCGGGCCGAGACGCAGGTTCTCGGAGAGAACGCCGCCATCGACGAGCACCAGTTCGAAGCGGCCCTTCACGCCGGCCAGAAAGCGCTCGATGTTGGTCGGGACCAGCGCGTCGCGGATCGGCTTCTGGGTATCGCCGAGCCCGATCCGCCGGGCGCCGGTCTTCGCATCGACCTGCGTGACAGCGTTGAGGCTCTGCTCACCGCGCAGCACGTCGAGGAGGCCGGGGGTGCCAGCGCTGTCGGTGCGGAGATCGGCATCGATCAGCAGCACGCGGTCGCCGCGCGCCACGGCCACCGAGGCGAGCAGCGCGATCACCGCCCTGCGCTCGTTCGCCTCGGCCTGGCCCGACGTCACCAGCAGCGCCAGCGATCGGCCGCGCGTGCCCGCCGTGGTGGCGAGGTGGTCCAGGGTGAAGCTCGCGGCCGCCGTGCTGGCGCCGCCCGGTTGGACGCTCGGGATCACCGCGACGACGGGGGCGTTCGACAGCCGCTCCAGCTGACGCGACGACAGCACCGTCGGCTCCAGGTATTCCCGGGTCAGCGCGAGGCCGGCTCCGAGGCCGAGGCCGCCCGCCAGCGCAGCGGCGACCAGGATCAGCCGCGGCGGCCAGCTCGCGTCCTGCGGCGGCCGGGCCGACGTGATGATGCGGGCATTCGAGCTGTCGATGCCCGACTGTTCCTTGATCTCGCGGGTGCGTACCAGGAAGGTGTTGTACACGGTGCGGGCCGCCTCGACCTCCCGCTCCATCTCGCGCAGCTGGACCGAGGATTGCGCGGTCACCGCCGACTGCCGCTGCAGCCGCTCCAGGTCGGCCGCGAGCGACTTCTCGTTGGCCTGGGCGCGCTGGTACTCGGTCTCGGCGGCTCCGGCGATGCGGTTCAATTCGGCGTCGATCAGGCGGCGGACATCCTGCATCTGCGTGCGTACGGCGGCGATGTAGGGATGGCGCTCGCCGAGGTTGGTGCGCAGGTCCGCTTCCTTGGCGGCAAGTTCGGCGTACTGGCCGCGCAGCCGGTCGACCGCCGAGGACTGGACGGCCTCCGGCATCGCCCCGGAGCCGATCGCCTGGCCGCGCGCATCCTTGATACCCTGCAGGCGCGCCTTCGCCTCGGCGGTCCGGGCCCGCGCCGCCACCAGACGGGCGTTGGAATCGGTGAGCTGCTGCTCGTTCACCAGCCGGCCGCTCGACGCGATCAGGCCGTTGCGGGCCTTGTAGTCCTCGAGCTTCTTGTCGGCGGCGTTGACCGCGTTGCGCAATTCGTCGAGCCGCCCGCGCAGGTCGCCCGAGGCGCGCTTGGCCGCGTCGGAGCGCGCCTCGGTCTGATCGACCAGGTAGGCGTTCGCGATGGCGTTGACGATCCGGGCCGACAGGTCCGGATCCACCGTGGTGACGACCACGTCGATCACGAACACCTTGTCGGCGCGCTTGACGGCGAGCTTGCGCCGTAGCTGGTCGAGCGCCCGGCCGCGCGCATCGACGGGCCGCTCCGCCTTGGGACCGAGAACCATCTCGCGCAGCGACGCGACACTGCGGGATATTAGGCCGTCCTGAGCCGCGCCGAACCCGGGCTCGCTCTCCAAACGTGCCTGCGTCACGGCCCGGCCCAGGACCGCGTCGGATTCGATCACCTTCACCTGGCTCTCGACCTGGGCGATGCCGCCGTCCGGCGACAGGGCGGCGGGATTGACGTCGTTCAGCACCACCTGCCGGTCGCGGGGGTCGATCAGGATCTGCGCGGTCGCGGTGTAGAGGGACGGTGTGATCAGGGCATAGGCCAGGACCAGCAGCCCGAGTACCAGGGCGGTCCCCAGCACCGTGCGCTTGCGCCGCCACAGGATGCGCCACAGGTCGCCGAACTCGGCGGTGGTGTCGGGCCGGGTCGGGCCCGTCCGCTCCGGTTGTGCCGGATGGACCGGCGGGAGCCAGCTCGCCACGGCAATGTTACGGTCGATCTGTGCCACGATCGGTCACCATCGTCTCGAACTCGGTCGGTCCCTCGCGGGCCCCATCTCCTACTGCAAGAGTCGCGCAGACTGCTGACAATCCCTCAAGACTGCCGAGGGTCGTGTGCGCACGCACCGATTACTCGGCGTCTGGTAAACGCCCTGCACCGAAGTTTGCTGCCGCCAGGTTTATCGGTCCCGTTAGGGTTTGGGAATTAGATCGTATCCGCGGCCATGACGTGTCGGACCGCTGCGCTGCGCGAGGGCGCTCATCATGCATGTGAGAGTTCGCCTGGACGGCGCCGAACCGCGCCGCTGGCAGATCGCCCTGTTGGAGCGAATCGCCGCGATGGCCGGGATCCGCACCGTCGGCGTCGACGCCGCGCCGGTTCCGAACGGGTGGCCCGACACGGTCGAGCTGCTGTTCCGACTGGAGGCGCTGATTCACGGTCTGCCGCGGATCGGCTCGGAGCGCCTGCCGCCGACCGCCCTCGATCCATGGCGGCGGCAGGACGCCAGGGCCGATCTGACGATCGACCTGTGCGGCGACTTACCCGCCGGGCCCAGCATCTGGCATCTGGCCTTTGACGGCCGGCGCGGTGACGACGCCCTGTTGGCGAGCCTTCTGGCCGGCGCGGTCCCGCGGGCCACGCTGATCGCGGATGGGCGCATCGAGGCCGAAGGTCGGCTCGGCACCGACCGGCCCGGCATCCTGTTGGCCGGCGTCGACGACGCGCTGGCGCGGACGGTGACCCTGATCGCCGCAGCGATCGGCCGCCGCGCTGCCGGGTGCAGCGATCCGTCCTCGGCTGTGTCCGAGCCGTCCCCGGGGCCCGAGCGGACGTTGTCGGGCACCGAACTCGGTTCGCGCGCGGCGCGGATGCTGGCCGGCGCGGTGATCCGCCGCCTCTACCACCTCTGCTACCGCGCCCCGCACTGGCGCTGCGGCTGGCGGCGCCTCGACGGGCCGGACCTGATCGACCTCGGTCGTCACCCCCAGACCGGATGGACCGACCTGCCGGATGACGGCCACCGCTTCTATGCCGACCCGTTCCCGCTCGCCCACGCCGGGAGCACGCACGTCTTCGTCGAGGAATTTCCGCACGCGACCGGCAAGGCGATCATCTCGGCCGTCCGGTTCGGCCCGAACGGCCCCGAGGGCACGCCCGTGCCGGTGCTGGAGGAGCCCCATCACCTCTCCTACCCGTTCGTGTTCGAGCGTGACGGGGCGGTCTGGATGGTGCCGGAGAGTTCCGCGGCCGGCCGGGTCGATCTCTATCGGGCGACCCGCTATCCCGGGGGTTGGGTGAAGGAGGCGACGCTGCTCTCCGACGTGGTCGCCAGCGATGCGACGCTTCTCGAACAGAACGGCCGGTGGTGGCTGTTCGCGACACTGCGCGATGCCGCTACCGAGGCGCCCGCCGGCTCCGGATCCTACCACGACGCGCTGTGCCTCTGGTCGGCCCCCGATTTCCGGGGTCCCTACACGCCGCATCCGGCCAACCCGGTCCTGATCGATCCCGCGACCGCCCGGCCGGCCGGGCGCATCGTCGAGCGCGGCGGGCAGCTGATCCGCCCGGTCCAGGATTGCGCCACGGGCTACGGCCGCGCCCTGGGGCTGGCGCGGATCGACCGCTTGGACCCGGACGGGTTCGCCCAGACCCTGATCGGCCGCGTCGAGCCCGGCCCGGCCTGGGCCGGGAGCCGGCTCCACACCGTCAATTCGGGCGGCGGCATCGAGTGTATCGACGGCTCGGCCCGAGCCCCCCGGATCCGGATGCCGGGCCGTTCCTGACCGCTTCGGAGCGTAGCCGTCTCCGGTAGCCCGCAAACACCCGGGTTCAGCCTGTTGCGACCGGGCTTCGGACGTCAAAACGTTGTCCAAGCGATTGTTGCGTACCTCCATGGTGGATAACGCAACTTGTACGTGCCCTAATCCGCATGGACTAATTGCATAGATTGTATTTTGGTCTGAGGATGTCTGATATCCCGAGCGCCTGATCAATCGGAGTGACTGTTTCATGAGTGCAAGCGCGACGATCGGAAGCGACATGCCCGCGCGCAGCGCCCTGAATGTCAGGCTCTCGCGGATCGCCGCCGTTGCCGGCATCCCGGTCGAGGCGTTCTTCACCGAATCCGCGTCGGCGACCCATGGCGGGCTGATCGAGCTGATCCGGCTCTGGGACGCGGCCGGGACGGAGACCGCGCGGGCCGAGATCCTGGCCGGCACCCGCGCGGTCGTCGCCGGGGCGAGCGACAATCCCCGCTGAGGAACGCTCGGACGCCGAGATACGGATCTGACCCGACGCGCCCGATGCCGGATCGTACCGATCCCCGACCAACCGATATTTCCGTGCCTTCGGCCCTGGCGGGAGCCCCACGAGATCGCTACATTGTGACGGCGGGGCTGCAGAGTTCGTCAGGAGCACTTTCCCCGGGGCCTTATCGACTCCCTCGGGAGCTGTCCCTGGCCTCGTCCCTGGACTTGGCCAACACGGCGCCCACCTACTCTGTAGGTTTCCCGGGATCGATCCTCCAACGGCTCACGTGGCTCCGCACTCATCGTCTTCAGATACCGGATCTCCCAGCCCGGATGCGGCCCTCAAGGCCGCGCTGCGCGGGTCGGCTCTGGCCGCCCGGGACGCGCTGGATACGGCCACCCGGCTGGACGCCTCCGCCCGGATCGTCCGCGCGCTGCTGGCTCTGCCTGAACTGGCCGAGGCACGGCTGGTCGGGGCCTACTGGCCCATCCGCAGCGAGGTCGATTCGCGTCCTGCCGCCGAGGCGCTGCTCGCCCGCGGCCAGGCGGTCGCGCTGCCCCACGTCACCCCCGAGGGGCTGGTTTTCCGGGAGTGGCGGGCCGGGGACGCGCTGGTCGCCGGCCGCTTCGGCCTGAGCGAGCCGGACCCGTCGCTCCCGCCCGTGGAGCCCGACGCCCTGATCGTGCCGCTCGCCGCCTTCGACCGCGACGGCCAGCGCATCGGATACGGTCGTGGTTACTATGACGGCGCGATCGCGCGCCTGTCCGTTCGGCGGCCCGTCCTCACTGTCGGGGTCGGCTTCTCCGTCCAGGCGGTCGAGCGCGTGCCGGCCGAGCCGCACGACCGGCCGCTCCAGTTCGTGATCACCGAGACGGGCGTGATCCGGTTCGACAGGACATCCTGATCCATGCGGCTGCTCTTTCTCGGCGACGTGATCGGTCGCCCGGGCCGTACCGTCGTGTGCGAGCGCCTGCCCAAGCTGCGGGAGCGCTGGCGGCTCGACTGCGTCGTGATCAACGGCGAGAACTCCGCCGGCGGCTTCGGCATCTCCGAGACGATCTGCGACGAGCTGATCCAGGCCGGCGCCGATGCGGTGACGCTCGGCAACCACAGCTTCGACCAGCGCGAGGCGCTGGTGTTCATCGCCCGTCAGCCCCGCCTGGTGCGGCCGGCGAATTATCCCCCGGGTACACCGGGTCGCGGCGCCACCGTGGTGGAGACGCAGGGCGGCGCCCGGGTGCTCGTGGTCAACGTGATGGGCCGGGTCTTCATGGACGCCATGGACGACCCCTTCACCGCGGTGGAGCGCGAGATCTCTGCCTGCCCGCTGGGAGCCGCCGCCGACGCCGTCGTGGTGGACGTGCACGCGGAGGCGACCAGCGAGAAGCAGGCGTTGGGCCATTACCTCGACGGCCGCGCCAGCCTCGTGGTCGGGACCCACACCCACACGCCGACGGCCGATCACCGGATCCTGCCCGGCGGCACCGCCTACCTGTCGGATGCCGGCATGTGCGGCGACTACGATTCGGTCATCGGCATGCAGAAGGATGAGCCGATTCGCCGGATGATCCAGAAGACGCCGGGCTCCCGCTGGGAGGTCGCAGGCGGCGAGGCGACGCTGTGCGGTTTCGCCGTGGAGACGCAGGCGGATGGCCTGGCGACCCGGGTCGCGGCGGTCCGCCTCGGCCCGCATCTCGAGGAGAGCTGGCCTCGGTTCTGGGATTAGGGCGCTCGCCGACCCAGGAACTTCGGCCGCCCGCACCCGTAGATTGCAGAGACCCTCGGAACCAGGGAGCTCCGCATGCCTCAGATGTTCGACTGGATTTTCTTCGCCATCATGCTTCCGTTTCCGGCGTACCTGGTCTGGGACTGGTACCAGCACCGCTGAAGCCCGCGATCGGACCGGCTCGGTCAACGCGCGCCCGACCCCCTGAGATCGAACCCCGCTTAAGTCGAATGGGCCGCTTGTGTACGGCCCATGCCTACGTCATGCGACGGGTGGGTTCGGTCTCGGCCGGTCCGACGCCACACAAGCGTGTCCGTGGCGAGACTTGATCGCATGCGGGGCTGCCCCCACAGTGGTCGTGACGGACCCCGCTTCTGGGCGACCCCATGTTGAGATCAGGCTAGAGCGACCGATGGCCGCCCGCGACAACAGCGAGAATAACAGTCCACCGCTGGCGCGACCCGGGATTTATCTCGGGCGTATGGTGATCTTCCTGATCCTTGTGGGCTTCCTGGCCTTCATCCTGTTCAAGCAGATCACCCCGGCCTTCCTGGCCAATCCCGGGCTCAACGGGCTGATCCTCGGGGTTCTGCTGATCGCGGTGCTGATCGCCTTCGGGCAGGTCGTCCGGTTGTTCCGCGAGGTCGGCTACGTCAACGCGGTGGCGACCGGCGCTCAGGCCAAAAAGCCGCCGGCGCTGCTCGCCCCGATGGTGCCGATGATCGCGGCCCGGAAGACCGGGGCGCTGCTGCCGGGGACGACCGGTTATCTCGATACGATCGCGGCGCGCCTCGACGAGGGCCGCGAGATGCTGCGCTACATCGCCGGCATCCTGATTCTCCTGGGCCTGCTCGGCACTTTCTGGGGCCTGATCGACACGCTCTCGGCGGTGGGCGGGGTGATCAAGGGCATGCGCGGCGGAGGCGATGCCGGCGTGATGTTCGACGAACTCAAGTCCGGGCTCGCCGTGCCGCTCTCGGGCATCGGCCTCGCCTTCTCCGCCTCGCTGTTCGGCCTCGCCTCATCGCTGATCACCGGCTTCCTGGAGCTGCAGGCCGGCCAGGCCCATGCTCGTTTCCACAACGAATTGCAGGATTGGCTGCTGTCCGGAACCGTTTCCGAGCCGGTGGTGGCGGGCGCTGTCCGGCCTGTCGCCGCCGCCGGTGCGCAGGATCTCAAGGAGGCGGTCGAGCGCCTGACCGCGATCGTGTCCGAGGGCGGGGGCGGCAGGGCCGCCACGCTGGCCATGACCAACCTCGCCGAGGGCATCCAGGGCCTCGTCCAGCACATGCGCGCCGAGCAGCAGATGATCCGCGACTGGGTCGAGGCCCAGGCGAGCCGCGAGCGTGAGCTGAAGCAAGTCCTCGACCGGCTCGGCCGGGAGCGGGTGTAGTGGCCTCGACCGCAGCGCGCGCCCGGCGCCCCCTCAACGTCTGGCCCGGCTACGTCGACGCGCTGGCGACGCTGCTGCTGGCGGTGGTGTTCCTGCTCACGGTGTTCGTGGTCGGCCAGTTCTTCCTGTCGCAGGAATTGACTGGGCGGGACGCCACGCTGGTCAAGCTCAACCGCCAGATCGCCGATCTCACCGATCTCCTGGCGCTGGAGCGCTCGAACCGCCGCGGCCAGGAGGACGAGGTCCGCAATCTCCGCACCACGCTCGCCGGCGTCGAGGCCGAGCGCGACCAAGCGAAGTCCCAGGCGGAGGCCGCCACCGTGAGCCAGGGGGCCGCCGGCGCCCTCGACAAGCAGCTGGAGACCGAGCGCGGCGCGACCAGGCGGGCCCTGTCCCAGGTCGATCTCCTGAACGAGCAGATCAGCGCCATGCGCCGCCAGCTCGCGGCCCTCGAGGATGCGCTGGCGGCCTCCGAGACCCGCGACCGGGAATCGCAGGTACGGATCGCCGAACTCGGCAGCCGGCTGAACGTAGCCCTGGCCCAGAAGGTCCAGGAGCTGGCGCGCTACCGCTCGGACTTCTTCGGGCGCCTGCGCCAGATCCTCGGCAACCGGCCGGACATTCGGGTGGTCGGCGACCGTTTCGTGCTGCAATCCGAGGTGCTGTTCCCCGGCGGCTCGGCGACGTTGAAGCCGGAGGCCGGCCCCGAACTCGACCGGATCGCCGGGGCCATCGCCGACCTCGCCCGGCAGATCCCGGCGGACCTACCCTGGGTCCTGCGGGTCGACGGTCACACCGATGCGCGGCCGATCACCACCGCGCAGTTCCCGTCGAACTGGGCGCTTTCGGCTGCCCGGGCCATCGCGGTGGTGCAGTACCTGGCCGGCAAGGGCATCCCGCCGCAACATCTCCTGGCCGGAGCCTTCGGCGAGTTCCAGCCGCTGGACGCCGGCACGACCGAGGATGCCTACGCCCGCAATCGTCGGATCGAGATGAAGCTGACGGAACGGTAGGGGCTCACCCTTCCGATATGCCGGACCGAACGAAGCGTTTTGATAGTCCGGCCCGCGATGGCGTACACTGGCGGTGATGCCCTCGGGGGCACACGCATCGCCCGGCGCCAACCACAGCCAGGGCAGCGTTGGCCTTCCCCAGCACCTCGGCCTGGGCCCGGCCGTCGCGGTGAGCATCGGATCGAGACCCGTGGCGTCGGCCTGCGCGAGGATCCCGGAGGCGGTATTGGCGTAGCCCGGCAGCCGGTCGGGCCCCTCCACGGACGGAAACCCTTAGGCTCGGGAACTCGACCTTCAACGCGGCCGCCCGTTAAAGCGCGATCACTGTCCCGGATCCGGGCGACGGATAGACCCCTTCCGTCGCCGAACCCGACGCAGCCAAGTCCCAAATCACTCGGCGGCGGGGATGCGTTCGCCTTCGCGGGTCCGAAGACCCTTGCCGCGGGCGGTCTCGTCCAGGGCGTCGGTGAATTGCAGGCTGGCGAGCTGGGCGTAGAGCGCGCCCTGGGCGAGCAGGCTCTCGTGGGTGCCGGTCTCGACGATGCGGCCGTCGTCCAGCACCAGGATCCGGTCGGCGGCGCGGATCGTGGCCAGCCGGTGGGCGATCACCAGGGTCGTGCGCCCGCGCATCAGCGTGTCGAGGGCGGCCTGGACCGCGCGCTCGGATTCCGCGTCGAGCGCCGAGGTCGCCTCGTCGAGCAGCAGGATCGGCGAATCCTTTAGGATCGCCCGGGCGATGGCGACGCGCTGGCGCTGTCCGCCGGAGAGGGTCACGCCGCGCTCGCCGACCTGCGTGTCGTAGCCCTGCGGCAGGGCCGCGATGAAGCCGTGCGCGTTGGCGAGTTCGGCGGCGCGCCTCACCTCGGCCTCGCCGGCCTCGGGACGTCCGTAGCGGATGTTCTCGGACACGGTCCCGGAGAACACCACCGGATCTTGCGGGACCAGGGCGATGCGGGCGCGCAGCGCCTCCGGATCGACCTTCGTGATGTCGGTGCCGTCGACCAGCACGCGGCCACCCTGCGGATCGTAGAAGCGCAGGAGCAGCTGCAGCACCGTCGACTTCCCGGCACCGGACGGTCCCACGATGGCGATGCGTTCGCCGGGGGCCGCCGCGAAGGTCAGCCCGTCCAGGGCGGCGTGACCG
This sequence comes from Methylobacterium sp. WL18, assembly GCF_008040015.1. NCBI lineage: Bacteria > Pseudomonadati > Pseudomonadota > Alphaproteobacteria > Hyphomicrobiales > Methylobacteriaceae > Methylobacterium > Methylobacterium sp. WL18. The sequence goes on from NZ_VRVD01000024.1 coordinate 12,114, forward strand.
AGCCGCGTCGGATAGGCGAAGTGCACGGCCTCGAAATTCACGGCGCCAGCGGCCGGCTTGGGCAGGGGCAGGGCCGGGGAGGGCGCACGGATCGCGGGCTCGGCCGCGAGGATCTCCGTGAGCCGCTCGGCTGCGCCGGCCGACATGGCGAGGTCGCCGTAGACCTCCGAGAGCTGGCCCAGCGCGCCCGCTCCGAACACCGCGTAGAGTACGAATTGCGACAGCTCACCGCCGGTCATCGTGTGGTTGAGAACGCCCTGGGCGCCGTACCACATCACCCCGACTACCGAGGCCGAGATCAGGAAAATTGCCACGCCGGTGAGCAGTGCCCGCGCCCGGATCGAATCCCGGGCGGCCCTGTAGGCGTCCTCGGAGGCCGCCGCGAACCGGGCCGCGGCCGTACCCGAGCGCCCGAAGGCCTGCATGGTCCGCACTGCCCCGACCGCCTCCGCGGCGTAGGCCGAGGCGTCCGCCAGCCGGTCCTGCGCGGCCCGGGAGCGCCGCCGCACGCCGCGGCCCGAGACGATCAACGGGAACACGATCACCGGGATGGCGGCCAGCACCATCACGGACAGGCGCGGGCTGGTGATCACCATCATGGTGGTCGCGCCCACGAACAGGAACAGGTTGCGCAGCAGGATCGAGACGGAGACGCCGAAGGCCGCCTTGATCTGCGTCGCGTCCGCGGTGAGCCGGGAGACGATCTCACCCGATTGCGAGCGGTCGAAGAAGGCTGGGTCGAGGATCGTCAGCCGGGCGAAGACGGCACTGCGCAGATCCGCGACCACGCGCTCGCCCAGCGTGACCACGGTGTAGACCCGGGCCGCGCTCGACAGCGCGAAAGCCGCGACCACCCCGAGCAGCGCGAGGAAGTAGGCGTCGATCACGTTCGCGCCGTCGGCCGTGAAGCCGTGGTCGATGACCCGCCGCATGGCGATCGGCACCACCAGGGTCGAGCCCGAGGCGCAGATCAGGGCGAGGATTCCGGCGGCGATCCGCCCGCGATACCGCAGGGCGAAGGGCAGGAGCGGCCGCAGTGCGCTCAAAGGGGCCTTCGGCCGGCCGGAAGCGGCCGCTTTGGTCTTACGGGCCATCACGCCTCACGCGTCTCTTCCCACCCGGTCCACGGCGCTTGTTCCCGGAGAGAGCCTGCGATATACGCCGCCCCTCATCCGATTGCGCGTGTTCAATGGCCGCGGGCCGCCACCACGGTCGGCTTGGACGTGCCGTTGCCACGAACCTACGGTTCGGTGCAACCGCTGACACCTTCCGCATCCCGGGCCGGGCGGCGCCTCCTGCGCTCCCCGCCGGCATGCCAGAACAGGAACGACAGGTCATGGCGAAGGACGCGGCCGCAAAGGCCAAGGGGACCGAGCACCCCGACTACCACTTCATCAAGGTCGTGATGACGGACGGCACCGAGTACCGGACCCGTTCGACCTACGGCAAGGAGGGTGACACCCTCAACCTCGACATCGACCCGCTCACCCATCCGGCCTGGACCGGTGGCGAGCAGAAGATGCTCGACCGCGCGGGCCGCGTCTCGCGCTTCAACTCGCGGTTCGGCAACCTCGGCAAGCGCTGATCCCGGACGGATCGCGCCGAAACGAATCAGGACGGGCGGTCCCTAGCGGAGCCGCCCGTTTTTTCGTGTCTGTCCGGCGCTGTCGCAGAGCAGGGCGGGAATTTTTCTGGCGGAATGGTCTGGCGAATTTTCCAGCCTTCCGACGCGTTCGATCTTCTCCGACGCCGCATGGAGAAAATGTTCTTCTGTCACGGCGCTGTCCGGGCGCTCCACCCGGTCAACCCGATCGGTGCGGCCTCTTTTCCAGCCAAGCCGAGCCGTCGTAATGTCCGGTGCCGTCGATGTTCCGCCCGGTCACGATCTTCGGTTGTCGCGATCTCGTCCAGGTCCGATGGCAGATGTCTGTTCCGATGTGTTTGTCGTGCGGTGTGTGAGTATTCTGTAAAACAAACTCAATACATCTTATGGCGCGCTCGAACATTGCGAGTGACGTTTTCGAGGTCTTTGTTCATGAAACGCTGGCTGTTTTTTGTCGTCGCAGTCCTGTTGACCTTCGCCGCCCCAGCCTTGGCGGGCGGGAAGATCAAGGTCGGCATCATGAGCGATTCCTAGGACGTCTGGGCGAAGGTCAAGGCGATCGCCGCCAAGGATGGGCTCGATCTCGATCTGGTCGTGTTCTCGGACTACCTGCTGCCGAATGCCGCCCTGGATGCCGGGGACCTTCAGGCCAACGCCTTCCAGCACAAGCCCTTCCTGGAGAACCAGATCACCGCCAAGGGCTACAAGATCGTGCCGGTCGGGGCCACGATCGTCTCGCCGATCGGGCTCTATTCCCGGAGGGTGAAGGCGGTCGGCGACCTGAAGGCCGGCGCCAAGATCGGCATCCCGAACGACCCGTCGAACGGCGGGCGTGCCCTGTTGCTGCTTCAGGCGCAGAAGTTGATCAAGCTGAAGGACGGCGTCGGTATCCTGCCCACGGTGCTCGACGTGACCGACAATCCGAAGACGCTTCAGTTCCGTGAGATCGACGCGGCCCAGTTGTCGCGCAGCCTCGACGATCTCGACGCTGCGGTGATCAACACCAATTACGCGGTCGAGGCAGGCCTGAAGCCGGGCAAGGACTCGATCGCGATCGAGTCGTCGGTCGACAATCCCTATAGCAACTTCATCGCGGTTCGGGAGACGGACAAGAACGCCCCCTGGGTGCCCAAGCTGGTCCACGCCTATCAGAACGATACGATCCGGGCCTACATCACGGACAAGCGGCCGGGGGAAGTGCCGGCCTTCTGAGATTGGCGCGCGGTCGGAACCAGCCGGTCCGGCCGCGCCACAATCCTCAGCCCTCGCCGAGGCGGAACGCCATGCGCAGCAGGCCCTGCTGCGCCGCCACCGGGCTCTCGACCGGCATCGGCGTCGGGCGGTCGTCGGTGATCAGTGAATCCAGGTGCAGGATGCGGGCGTGCAGCCGGCGCGCCCGCTGGATCAACTGCTGGAGGCGCATCGGCAGCAGGGTGAAGTCCGACTGCTTCGGCGGGTCGGACTTGCCGAGCTTGACCCGATGCTTCTCCAGCAGCGCCTCAGCCGGGGTCATCTCGCCCTCCGACACCGCGCGCTGCACGAGCAGCCACGACGCGATCTGCATGAGTAGCGTCGTGAGGCGCATGCTCTCGGCCGCGTAACTCAGCGTGGCATCCCGGGAAACCAGGCGCGACTCGTCCCGGCCCTGGCCGTCGAGGTAGGCCGCCGTCTCCTCCACGAGCAGCATGCCGTCGCGGAACAGCGTCTTGAACGCCTCGGAATTGACGTAGGTCTTGCCGAAATCGACCCAGTCCCGATCGTCCCGGAACGTGACATCGAAGCCGTTCATGTGCCTCTCCTGTGCCGCCGACGGGCCAAGCCGTCCCGGACCGGGACATTCCGGCCATGGCTCTCGGGCGACGCCGCAATCCTAGCGCCGAACCGCGGCAGCATCAGGGTTAGATCTTTCTTAACCTTAATGAGCCGGCCGAAGGTTAAGATATGGCACACGCCGCCGGCTGCAAGCATTCAAAAGGTGACCTGGACACCGCCGAATATACGGTGCCTTGGACCGGTCTTGAAATCGGGCTCCCCGCGGCCGCGCAGCCTTGAACAGCGGAGCGTGGGCCTCGCGAGGAACAGTTGCACGACTCTTCTTGAAACACCCGGAAGGTGTGTCGCCGTCCGGGCTCGGCAGAGTCGGACGCCCGAGCCGTTCCCGACCGCCGCGCAATCGTGAACGGCTCCAAGGCCTTGGATCGGCACGTTGGCTTGCGCCGAGCCGGTATCCACTCCGGCGGTGGACGCTTTAATGCTGATGCTGGTGGCCGCCACCAGGCGCGCTCGCGCCGATCGGTGCGACCGAGAAGGTGACCGGCACGGTGCCGGCCCGCTGGAACGTGAGTGTCCCGGATACGCTGTCGCCGGCCTTCGGGGCGCCCGAGAGGCCCTCGAACATCAGGTGATAGCCGCCGGGCTTCAGCTCCACGGTCTCGCCCGGCTTGACCGTCAGGCCGCCGGAGACCGGGGCCATCTTCATCACGCCGCCCTCCATCGACATGGAGTGGATCTCGCCCGAGCGCGCGAACGGCACCGCGGCGCCCGTCAGCGTGTCTGGGACGCTGCCGGTGTTGCGGATCGTCACGTAGCCGCCCGCGACCTTGGCGCCGTTCGGCGTGGCACGCAGCCAGGGCGTGTCTATCGTGAGGTCGCCGGCCTTGATCGGATCGGCCTGGGCCGCCCCCGTGAACAGGCTGAGGCCGAGGAGGGCCGCGCAAAAGATCTTCATCGGCATGCTTCCGTCCTGAGGATGATGATCGACCGAGACGACACGTCGGGGCCGCGCGGCCGGTCCTTCCGAGGAAGGCGGAATCCCGCGCTGGCCGGCGGTGCGGTGACATCTCTGCCACACTGATCGACCCGGGACTGTTGTCGCCGTGCCGCATCCAGTCGCCACGTGCGCTGGCGCACGCCGACGCCACAATCCGGCCCCTTCGATAGGGAGTCTTAAGCTCATCTCGACACCGTGGCGACCGAGTACACCCGCTCTCGCCATGATCTGACGAACTCCGGACAAGAGCCAGCGACTGATGCGCATCAAGGCAACAAACCGGTTCACGGCCCTGCTGGGCGTCGCCGCGCTCGGCACGCTCGGCCTCAGCGCCGCCGAGGCCCGTGACCAGGGCAACTACGCCCAGGCCGAGTGGGCGCAGGATTACGCCTCGCCCGCCGGCATGCAGGTGCAGCGCGAGACCGTGCCGATCCTGTCGCCCCAGACCGTGTCGGCGACCGAGCAGATGGTCGAGCGCTATCGCGACATCGTCAACCGCGGCGGCTGGCGTCCGGTCTCCGGCGCCGAGCGCCTCCGCGTCGGCGCCAAGGGCCCGGCGGTCTCGGCGGTTCGCCAGCGCCTGATCGTCACCGGCGATCTCGATCCGGCCGCCGGCGGCTCGGGCGTGTACGATTCCTACGTCGCGGCCGGTGTGAAGCGGTTCCAGGCCCGCCACGGCCTCAGCCAGACCGGCGCGATGAGCCTCGCCACCCAGCAGGCGATGAACGTGCCCGCCGACGTGCGGCTGCACCAACTCGAGACCAACGTCGTCCGGCTGCGCTCCTACTCGGGCGATCTCGGCCGGCGCTTCGTGATCATGAACATCCCGGCCGCCCTGGTGGAGACCGTGGAGAACGGCCAGGTCGTCACGTTGCACGCCGCCGGCGTCGGCAAGATCGACCGCCAGTCGCCGATCATGAACACCAAGGCGACGCAGATCAACTTCAACCCGACCTGGACGGTCCCGGCTTCCATCGTGAAGAAGGACCTGATCCCGAAGATGCAGAAGGATCCGAACTACCTCACCGACAACAAGATCCACATCCTGTCGGGCAACGGCGAGGTCTCGCCGCGCTCGATCAACTGGAACTCGGACGAGGGCACGCGCTACACCTACCGGCAGGAATCGGGTGCCGACTTCAACTCGATGGGCATCGTCCGCATCAACATCCCGAATCCCTACGGCGTGTTCATGCACGACACGAACACCAAGGGCGTGTTCGGCGACGATTTCCGCTTCATCTCCTCGGGCTGCGTGCGCGTCCAGAACGTGCGCGAGTACATCACGTGGCTCCTGAAGGACACGCCCGGCTGGGGCCGCGAGCAGGTCGAGCAGGCGATCGAGAGCGGCAAGCGCGTCGACGCCAACATCGCTCAGCCCGTGCCGGTCTACTGGACCTACATCACCGCCTGGGCGACCCCGGACGGCCTCGTGCAGTTCCGTGACGACATCTACAAGCGCGACGGCGTGAACGTGCCCTCGACCATCGGGGCGCCGACCCCGGTCGCCAGCGCCGAACCGCTGCCCCAGACTTTCGAGCCTGGCGACGAGGAGTAAGCGCTCCGCGCTTCGACCCGACGGGCTCATCCGAGGCCCGCACCCCGACCCGGGGTGCGGGCCTCGCGCGTTCGGGGCCGCTCTGTCATCCGGCGGTCAAACGCCTCTGCTTGGCCTTTGCCGCCGAGCAGGAGCCCCCGATGTCGCGCGATTCGATCTCAGCCGCCGGACGCCTCACCCGCCGGGAGACCGTGGCAGGCGCCGCCGCCCTCTCGCTCCTGGCCGGCCGCGCGGGCGCGCAGGAATCCGGTGAGGCCACGGGCATCGTCTACGCCATCCAGGCGACCGGTTCCGAGCGCGCGCCGCTTTCGGGCGTGCTGGTCTCCAACGGCCGGGAAGTGGTGCGGACGGACAGGGACGGCCGCTACCGCCTTCCGATGCCGGGCGACGGCGCGGTGTTCGTGATCAAGCCGCCGGGCTATGCCCTGCCGCGGGACGCCGACAACGTGCCCCGCCACTCCTATATCCACCAGCCCGGCGGGACGCCCGCGGGCCTCGGCCTGCGCTACAGGGGCCTCGCGCCCACCGGTCCGCTCCCGGCCGCGATCGACTTCACCCTGACGAAGGCCGACGAGCCGGCGGATTTCGACGTGATCCTGTTCACCGATCCGCAGCCCGAGAGCCGGTTCGAGCTCGACCACGTGCGCGACACCGCAGTCGCCCGGGCGATGGCGATCCCGGCGGCCTTCGGCCTCACCACCGGCGACGTGCTGTTCGACGACCTTTCGCTCTACGGCCGCTCCAACCGCATCGTCGGGCGGATCGGCCTGCCGTGGTACAGCCTGCCCGGCAACCACGACCTCAACATGCAGGCGCCGGACGCCCGCTACAGCCGCGAGACCTGGAAGCGCGTGTTCGGGGCGCCGACCTACGCGTTCCGTCACGGGCGGGCGCTGTTCGTGATGATCGACAACGTCGAGTGGATGGGGCCGCCGGTCCCCGTGGGGGCCAACACCTACCGGGGCCATGTCGGAGAGCGCTCGCTCACCTTCCTGAAGAACCTTCTGGCCGAGATCCCGCCGGACGATTTGATCGTGCTGGCGACCCATATCCCGTTGGTGACCGATACCGGCGACGACCCGCGCAGCGCGACGATCGACCGGGCCGCGCTCCTCGACCTGTTGGCCGGCCGGACGGTGCTGAGCCTCGCCGGCCACACCCACACCACCGAGCACCATTACCTTGCGGAGCGGCACCACCACCACGTGATGACCGCCGTGTCCGGCTCGTGGTGGAGCGGCCCCGACACCCGCACCGGCATCCCGTCCGCCGACAGCCGCGACGGCACGCCGAACGGCTTCCACGTGCTCTCGATCCGCGGCACCGACTACACCACTCGCTTCGTCCCCGCCCAGGGCGAGCCGGACGCGGCGATGCGGATCGCCTTCGAGAGCGAATTGCGCCCGGCCGCCCCCGAGATCGTCCGGGCGAGCCACCCGATGCAGGGGCTGCGCCCGCCGGTCCCGCAGGACGCGCTGTCGGCGACCAATCTCGTGGTCAACGTGTTCGACGGCGGCCCGCGCACGAACCTCACGATTCGGATCGGCGACCGGGCGCCGGCGCCGATGGCGCGGACGCGCCGGCTCGATCCGTTCGTGACCGAACTCTACGCCCGCTATCCCGAGACCAAGAAGAGTTGGGTGCAGGCGACGCCCTCGACCCACATCTGGACCGCGGGCCTGCCCGACGACCTCGCGCCGGGCGCCCACCGGGTCACGGTCGCGGGCACAGACGAGTACGGCCGGCCGATCCGCGCCTGCGTCGTGCTCGAAGTCACGGGCGACGGCGCGCGCGGTTAGAAGGTCACGTCGGCGCGAGCGTGAACGCGGCCTGCATCGCGCGCGTCAGCGCCGCGCGAAAGCCCGTGATCGCGGCGATCAGGACGATGGTCAGCGCCGCGGCCTCCCACGGGTTTCGAACGATCGGACCGCAGACACTTTGGATGGCGAACAGGCTCAGGTTCGATGCGACCAGATGGACCAGGACGTGCCGCCCGGGACCGGTCCAGAGGCGCGGGACCGCGATGCGCCGCACGATCGCCATGCTGGCCGCCCGGTAGAGCAGCAAGAACAGCGCCGGCCCGATCACCCACAAGGTCGATGGCGGGAACCGCGAGGGCAGGCTCCCGGTGATCAACGCGACGGCCAGGAGCGTGTAGGTCGCCGACGCAGCGAGGCAGAGATCGATGCGGCCGAAAGGCTCCGTCCGGTCGGCGTAAGAGGCCCCCAGGAACAGCCACATCGCGTACGGGGCGAGGGGGAAATACGTGTTGCCGGGCGCGGGGAGGACGATCGCCAGCCACGGCAGATTGGGACCGTCGAACGGGATGCATCCGAACGAGGCCGAGGCCGCCAGGCAGGCCACCAGACAGGCCGGCCTGCGGACGACGTGCCCGAGCCCTCGGCCCAGCCAAACCATCGCGAGGCTCAGGACGAAGAACGAGGCGAGGAATTCGCTGTGGCCCGGCAGGTCCGTCAGCGTCACCACGCCGAGGATCCGCGCCGCCGACCACCCGTTGCCGTCGGTCAGGATCACGGCCCCGATCCCCGACAGGTAGAAGGCCAGCAGGATCTTGGCCGGCCCCTGCAGCCGCTCCCACACCGGCCTAACCCGGCCAGACCGGGCGGACAGGGCCGTGCCCCAGCCGAATGCGAACAGGAATCCCGGGAAGCTCACGAGATTGATGACGTTCGACAGGCCCGCCGTGAACCCGTCGATCGGGGCCTGGACGATCTGGACGACGTGGGCGAACACCATGCCGACCACGAGGAACGTCTTGAAGACATCGAGTTCGACGCACCGTCCCAGGTTGGCGTTCCGGGTGGACAAGACGAGGCCTCGGTCTGCGGCATCGATACGGTGCGCCAGCCCGAAGGTCGCCGGGAAGGGTAAAGATCCCATGCTGCCGGCCAGCCGCGCGATCCCTGCAGAGTTCCCTCGAGGCTGCTGCGCAAGACCTTAAGAATAAGGGAGACGGTAGGATGCCCCCATGGCCGGCCTAAGCCGGCGTGGCCGACTGCACTTGAGCCCACTGAAGGCGCGCTGGCGCGTATCGTTGCGTCGCAATCGGGAACGCCTGAACGCCGTGGATCCGGCGCTCCAGACGCCTCGGCGTTCCGCGACGTCGGCATGCTCGCCACAACCATCAGCGGGCGGCGATCAGATCCTTGATCCGCGCGGCGAGGACGTCCATCGGGAAGGGCTTGGTCAGCACCTGCATGCCGGGCTCCAGGTGGCCGTGCCCCAACACCGCGGTCTCGGCGTAGCCGGTGATGAACAGCACCTTGAGGTCGGGCCGCCGCTCGCGGCCGGCATCCGCCATTTGCCGGCCGTTCATCCCCCCGGGTAGGCCGACATCGGTGACGAGCAGATCGATATGCACGTCCGACTGCAGGACCTTGAGCCCCGCGGTGCTGTCGGCCGCCTCGATGGCGGTGTAGCCGAGATCCTCCAGCACCTCGGTGACCAGCATCCGCACGGACGGCTCGTCGTCCACGATCAGCACGGTCTCGTCACGGCCGGCCCGCGCCACGCCGGAGAGCTGAAGGGCGACATCGCCCCCTTCGGCCTCACCGCGATGACGCGGCATGTACAGGCACACGGTCGTGCCCCGGCCGACCTCCGATTCGATCTGCACCTGGCCCCCCGATTGCTGCGCGAAGCCGTGGATCATCGAGAGCCCGAGGCCGGTACCCTGGCCGATCGGCTTCGTGGTGAAGAACGGCTCGAACACCCGGGCGATCACCTCCGGGGGCATGCCGGTGCCGGTGTCGGTCACGCGCAGCACGAGATACGGGCCTTCGGGGAGGTCGTGCCGGAGGGCCGCGGCCCGATCCAGGTGGGTGTTGGCGGTCTCGATGGTGATGCGCCCGCCCGCCGGCATGGCGTCGCGGGCGTTGATGCACAGGTTCAGGAGCGCGTTCTCGAGCTGGCCCGGATCGATCAGCGCCGGCCACAGCGCGGGAGCCCCGATCACATCCAGGCCGACCTCCGGCCCGATGGTGCGCCGGATCAGCTCCTCCATGCCGAGGATGAGCTGGTTCACGTTGGTCGGCTTGGGGGTCAGCGTCTGGCGGCGCGAGAAGGCGAGCAGGCGGTGGGTCAAGGCCGCCGCGCGCTTGGCCGCTCCTTGGGCCACCGTCATGTAGCGGTCCAGCTCGGCGAACCGGCCCTGGCTGATCCGAGTCTGCATCAGCTCCAGCGCGCCGGAGATGCCGGCCAGCAGGTTGTTGAAGTCGTGGGCCAGGCCGCCGGTGAGCTGGCCGACGGCCTCCATCTTCTGCGACTGGCGCAGGGCCTCTTCGGTCTGACGCTGGCTGGTCGTGTCGATGCCGACGCCCGTGCGCCGGAGCGGCCGCCCCGCGGCATCGTGATAGGTATGGCCGCGGGACAGGACCCAGTGGACGGTGCCGTCCGGGTGGCACAGGCGATACTCGAGTTCGAGGTCGCCGGCATTCGCCAATCCGCCCGCCATCGTCGTCTTGAGCGCCGGGCGGTCGTCGGGGTGGACGTTGGCGAGGAAGTCCGGGCGCGGGATGCCCTCCGATCCCCGTTCCGGATCGATCGCGTAGAGCTTGGCGATGGCGGCGTCGTAGAAGAACCGGTCGCTGTCCAGCTCGTAGGTCCAGACGCCGACCCCGCCGACCGCCGACAGGGCGAGGCGCGCGAAGTCCTGGGCGTCGCGCAAGAGGGCGTCGCGCTCCTTCTCGGCGGTGACGTCCCGGCCGGTGGCGTAGAGCATGTCTCCCGCCGGGACCGCGACCCAGGAGATCCAGCGCAGCGATCCGTCCTTGTGCCGGTAGCGGTTGACGATCCGCGGTTGGGCGCCTTCCGCCGCCGCGGTGTAGGCGTCGATGGTTTCGGCATGGTCGTCCGGGACCACGAACGCGTTGACGTGGCGGCCCAGGAGTTCCTCGGGTGTGTAGCCGAGCATCTTCGTCCAGGCGGGATTGACCCGCCGGAAGACCCCCGCGAAATCGATGACCAGCAGGAGGTCGGGCGACGTGTCCCAGAGGGTGTTCAGCTCCAGGGTCCGTTCCTGCACCTGCTGCTCGAGCGTGTCGTTGAGCGTCCGGAGCTCCGCCTCGGCGACCTTGCGCGCGGTCACGTCGTTGAAGAAGATCGCGATGTGCCGGTCCGCGGGCTCGCCGACCCGGATGGCGCGCACGTCGAACCAGCGCTCGAAATTGTTGGCGTAGCTCTCGAAGTTGGCCGGCTCGCCCGTCCAGGCGACGCGGCCGTAGGTCTCGAACCAGAACCGCTCCAGATCGGGCGCGAACTCCGTGACCCATTTCCCGCGCAGGTTGACACCGGCCTGACGCTCGAAGGCCGGGTTGGCCTCGAGGAAGCGGTAATTCACCGGGCGGTCGCCATCGAACTTCACCTCGACGATGGCGAAGGCCGTCTCCACCGTGTCCAGCAGCGTCCTGAACAGATCCTCCGTCTTGCGCAGGCGCTCGCCGGCTTCGCGCGGGCCGGTGCGGTCGCGCAGGATCTTGACGTAGCCGTGCCGCGTGCCGTCCTCGCGGCGCAGAGGCATCAGCTCACCGGAGGCCCAGAACTCGGAGCCGTCCTTGCGCACGTGCCACCGCTCGTCGGCGGCGCGGCCCTCGGCGAGGGCGACGCGCCTCTCCTCGCTGGGGCGCCCGGCCGCCCGGTCCCGCGCGGTGAAGATGCAGTCGCTCGACGCGCCGAGGATCTCGCCGCTTCGCCAGCCGAAGATGTTCTCCGCGCCGGCGTTCCAGTCGGTGACGATGCCATCCAGATCGGTGACGACGATCGCGAAATCGATCGCGCTCTCGATGACGTGCTGAAGATGGCTGCGTTCAGGCATAGCCCCGTTTAGCGGCTTCCGCGGCAAAAGTTAGGTCGGCTCCGAGGCTCCGACATCCATTATAAACCGCTCCGCTCGGCACCTTGCCTAACCTATATTGATGTTCATGCCGGTACCCGGCGCGACGGGTCCGACGGACATCCGCGGGGCGATCAACCGGACCGTGATCGGCATCCCCGTTGACGCCGTCGCCGCCCGGCGCGAAGCCCGCACGACGGGTTACCGCCGTGGGAGGATCGGGACGATGCTGGGGACGGTGGGGTTCGCGTTCCTGGCGGGGTTGCTGTCGGTGCTGTCGCCCTGCGTCCTGCCGCTGGTGCCGATCGTGCTCGGCACTGCCGCGTCGGAGCACCGTCTGGGGCCCGTGGCGCTGGCGCTCGGCCTGGCCCTGTCTTTCACAGCGATCGGGCTGTTCGTCGCCACGATCGGCTTCTCGATCGGGCTCGACGGCGACGTGTTCCGCAGCGCCGGCGCCGTGTTGCTCGTCATTCTCGGCGCGGTCCTGATGCTGCCGCGTCTGCAGGCCCGGGTCGCGACGGCGGCGGGGCCGGTCGGCGCCTGGGCGGAAGAACGCTTCGGCGGGTTCGGGTCCGGGGGGCTGTCCGGTCAGTTCGGCGTGGGTCTGCTGCTGGGGGCGGCCTGGAGCCCCTGCGTCGGGCCGACTCTGGGCGCCGCGTCGCTGCTGGCGGCAAGGGGCGAGCATCTCGGGAGCGTCGCCCTCACCATGCTGGCCTTCGGGATCGGCGCCGCCGCGCCGCTGATGCTGCTGGGCTTCGTCTCGCGCGAGGCGCTGATGCGCTGGCGGGGCGGGCTCGCGGCGGCCGGCAAGGGCGTCAAGGCAGCCCTGGGGGTCGTGATGGTTGTGCTCGGCCTGCTCGTCTTGACCGGCACCGACAAGCGCGTCGAGGCCGCGGCGGTAGCGGCCTCGCCGGATTGGCTGAACGCGGTGACAACGCGCTACTGACACGCACCGCACCGGCGGCCTCGGCCGAGACGGAGCCCGGTGATGACCGACGCACCCTCCCGTCCGGTCGGCCTTGCCCATGGCGGCCGGCGCCGCTGGGATCCGCGTCGAAGGCCGCTGGATGGTCCGGCCCGAGAGGCAATCTTCATCCTTCGCGGTCACGCTGCACGCCCCTTCGGACCCATGAACCGACCTTGACCGACGCCCCCGCATCACCGCCCGCTCACGGGGTCGCCGGCTGGCCGTTCGGGGCCGCCGCGCCCGGGATCCGCCGACCGGCCACCCTGCCCGATGGACGCCCGTGGCCGCGGATCCGGGTCGTCACGGTCGCCGCCGCCGGGGTGGACCTGCGCGACACCGCCGCCTCGGTGCTGCGCCAGGATTATCCGGAGCTGCGGCACGACCTCGTCCCGGCGCACCTCGGGCGCGCCCATGTCGAGGCGCTGCTGGCCGATGCCGCCTGCGACGCCGTGCTCTGGCTTAGCCCCGGCGAACTGCTCGCCCCCGGGGCGCTCACCGCGCTGGCCCTGGAGGCCGCGCTGACCGGCGCGCTTGCGGTGGCGGGCCTGCGCGTCCTGTTCGCCGACAGGGTGCTGGCGCTCGACACGCCCGGGACGGCGGCTTCGGACGCGCCGGGCGGCGTGCCGTTCACCGGCGGCGAGGTGCTGTGGATGCGCGG
>NZ_VRVD01000250.1:0-6590 GCF_008040015.1 Methylobacterium sp. WL18
GCCGGCTGCCCGCGGAACCCGCGGGCAGCCGGCCGGCGTGGCTTCCGCCTCGGCTGGAAGGGCTGGCTCGTCGTCGACAGCCTGATCGTATTGCTGGTCGTGGCGGCGGTGGTCGCTTGGCCGCCGATCCAGGCCTGCCGGCACCAGGATAAGACAACCGGCTTCTACGCCGGCGATTCCGTCGATCGCTGCATCCGCCGGGGCATCGCCGAGCGCATCGACCGGGCGGACCAGCGCCTGAAGGCCCTGGTCCGCGGCTCCGGGCGCTGAAGCGTGCGCCGCCGACTAAACGCCGGCTCGGCCTGAACGCGTCACCTCAAGGATCTGGCGCCGTTTCCTGTCCCGCCGGCACCGGAGATGGCACCAGCCTTGGCACAGGCCATTCGGTCGGACCCTGGATCCTCGCCCGGGCCGGCTTGAGCGGCGGCACCGCGACTGGTAGCAAGCGTGTCGTGGGCCGGTGTAGCACAGCGGTAGTGCAGCGGTTTTGTAAACCGAAGGTCGGGAGTTCGATCCTCTCCACCGGCACCAGATTTTTGTCTAACGGTGGCAGTAGGTTAAGTAGGCGACGATCCGAGGATAACCGCTACTCTCACACAGCGGTCTCACACATTGTCCCTTCGAATCGCCCGGCCATGGAAGGACCCCAAGACAGGGATCTACCATCTGCGTCAACGTGCCCCATCCGACCTTCTTGTAGGATTGAGGGGTCAAACGGTGTGGCTACCCATCGGCTCAGCTTGGGCATCGATCAAGGTTGGATCTGTCGTTCAAGCTTCGTTGCGGACCAAAGAGCCGAAGGAAGCACGAGCCCGGCATTCGGTTGCTGACAGCGCCCTGAAAGAATTTTGGCAAGCTGAGCGAAGCGGGGTTCTCTCAAGCACGGGTCACGGAAGTGTTTTCGAACGCAAGGATTGGCGTCGTCATCTTGTTCCTGTGGGAAATGTCATTCCACTGGAGCCCTTGCCGGCCCCCTCCCCTGCCAAGGAAAATGAACCTCATTTCACAGCGGGCGATCTATTCGAACGATGGGCATTAGACCGGGCGGACAAGCGAGCCCCGAACACGATCAAGCGTTACCGTGGCAGCTACCGATCCTTCGACGCTTTTGCGAATGGAAGAGACGCCCGGGATCTAACTTCTGACGATGTGTTCGCCTGGGCGGAGCGTCGGCGGGACGTTGAAGGCATCAGCCCTCGGGCGATCAACAAGAACGATCTCGTGGCCGTCAGCTCGGTGTTCCGGTGGGCCTCAAGCCGAGCAAGCGACAAGCTCCTAGAAATGAACCCAGCTGCAGGCTTGTCTTTGGATGAGCCTAGGATCGTCGCACAAAGGGAGCGGACTTTTCGAGAAAGCGAGATAGCAGCGATCCTGTCAGCTGCCTCGTGCGTAGAACCCAATGTCCGTAATCCGACTAGGGCATCTGCTCGACGCTGGTGCCCCTGGCTCGCAGCTTACTCAGGAGCACGGATCGGCGAGCTTACTAGCCTTGAGCAGCGAGATATTCGTATCGAGGCAGGAATTCCAATCATGCATCTACGGGTGACAAAAACGGGCGAACCCAGGATGGTGCCCTTACACGCTCATTTGATCGAGCAGGGTTTCCTCGATTTTGTAGAGGCATTACCAGCTGGCCCACTCTTCTACGATCCAAAGAAACACCGAGTGAGGTCGGCGGCCACGCCGGCAGAATTACGAAGTCGCTCAGTAGCCGAGTGGGTGCGTGAGGCGGTCAAGTTAGATCCCAGTGTCGATCCGAATCATGGTTGGAGACACACTTGGAAGACACGGGCTCTAGGAGCGGGGATTGAAGAACGCCTACGGGATGCCATTACCGGTCATCGTGTTGCATCCGTGGGCCGACGATACGAAACACCGACGCTTACGATGCTGGCAGACTCGATGAACCGCTTTCCTCGTTATCAGGCCGAGATAATAGACGAGGGCGTACTCGAGGCCTACGGCAAGGCCATCCTCTCGTAAGACCTGACGCCGACCGAAAGCTCCCTCAAAACAAGCTGTTAGCTTTCGAAGAATAATCAGCGGCTTGCTAACCAGTCAAGCCTAGGGAGGGGCTCATTGCCTCTCCTGGTACAGCCTAGTGTGCCAGAATTGTGCCAGCAAGCCGACGCCGGTTTCGATCTGAGTGGGCTCGCAGCCAAGGATGAGGAGGACCTTACGGCGGTCAGAGCCAAGGACGTGAAGGCCATCGCTAGAGCAGCGAACTTCCACAGCAGTGAGCCGCCCCCATCACCACAGCTAGCTTCTGACCCTGTTCAGCCTGAGGCTCCTGTTGCCAAGCGAAAAGCCAGAACGCACAGGACCGGCCGGAACGTCCAATTCAACGTTAAGCCGCCCAAAGTACAATTAATGAATTCTATGAAATATCTGATGCTCAAAATTGGGTTCTTGGCGAGACCTTGGAGAAAGCACTTGCAGCTCTCAAGCGTGAGCTAGCGAGCTAAACCTTTACAAAAATAGTCCCGATAATCAATCCTCCTCTGATGCATCAAGCCCATGATAAACTAACTCTGGCGTGGAATCTCCATCAGCGTTGAGTACGTTTCTAGGAATTGACCTGTTCAATGTATCAAATATTTCGTTATCATCAGTATTGATTGCTTGATGAACCACAAAAGACAATGCTCTATGGCGTGCACGTCTTGCCCCTATATCGGAGGCTGCTCGGTCCACGTTTTTCGCATAATCCAATACGAAGTCGGTAGTTGAAGTAATGTGACGAGATAATTGAAGGGTCACGACTTCTCCAAAAACCTGTAGGAATTTGTATAGACGCTCACGTCTTTCTGATGACAGAGGTAGTTTGTCTTCATGTTCGGCCAGAACTAAAAACAAAGTGTAAAAATCAGATTTTTTCCTGAACCTTGTACTATAGATGCTGTTAATTGATTGGTCAATTTCGCCAAGAACTTTCGTAAAGAGATTTTTCAATCTATCATAATCGTCAAAATCTGACTCATATAATTGATAATAATCTTCGAGTTTAGTTTTCTTATTCTGTGGCCCGTTGAGATATGCTACAGCTATCTCGCTGATATACTCAGCATCTAACATTCTTCGTCTGTCGTTCGGAGAAAATATACCAAAATAAGACCAGTAATCTAAGTCAGCAAGCTCTTCCATTAATTTGATGAAAGGCCCCCAATAAGTGGCGTGCCTCAGTTCTTGCGCATTAAGTACAACCGTGTTTCTGTTGATACGCTGAAATATGGAACGAATTTGTTCCTCTGTCATTTCTGGCAGTATACGAGTAACAAACTTGTATTCGTATATTTTACGCCGGTCCACTTCAGAAAGGTCTTCAAAATAAAAGCCATTCCACTTTGAGCCTTCCTCGCCCATAGCATATCCGCCAGAAATATACTCCAGAACCGCCCTTATTCTTTGCTGTCCGTCTACAACAATATGCTTTTCATCGCCAATGTGATTTGTGACATCTTGCATGTATATTTCTGGTATGGGGTATTCCAACAGTATAGTTTCGATGAGGGAACCTTTTTGTCTTTCTGACCAAACTGGGTTTCGCTGGAATGGAGGAGACATTTCAAGTTGACCGGTTTCGTTGGCTTTTTTGAGCCACGCAATGGATCTATTGGTTGTCTCTGTGAATTTATGCATGACTATTATGCCAATCTCGTTGCTATGGAGGTGCGTAATGACCTTACTGATGTAACTTGATACGATCGGAGCGCTTCATAATCTGAATAAATCCTAAAACTTACACTCCTATCTGCAATTATTGGGTTAGATGACGCATCGGTGGAAGCTGTTGACCATTCTTTTGCAAACGGCATTAGTGGCAAAAGCTTATCAGCTGCAATAGTTCCCCAATATATGAACTTTGATACATGTTCGTCCCATGAAGTTCTTTGTCTGGATGTAACTTTAAATCTGTTATGATAGTTGTTTCGTAGGTAACGCCATGCAAGATTAAAATGATAGCTGGATACAACGGCGACATCGACGTCAGAATTTTTATCGAACAGTTTGAAATCTTTGTAAGGGCTCAAACTAACGCCTATAGCGGCGCTTCCAACCAGTGTTACTGAGGCTGCATCTACGTCTAATTTTTCAGCCAACTTAGATTTCCACTCTATAAAGTCGTGCCTGTCCGAAAATACGGCCGGACAGCGATCGAATATGTAGCGTGAAACGAATACATCTGGTTTAAGAGTTTTGATATCTTCTATTATTGCCTCTCTAGTCATGCTGAATAATACGTTCTCTTATGAAGCTGCCTTTTCCAGGCGCTTCTCAGATGTGTCTACAAACGTATAAGCGAATTGGTGGGACACTTCCATTGATGAGATTGCATCACTTCAAGCGTCGCAGCTCCAACCAAGCGTGCTCGAGGATGCCGGTCTGGCTTTCCAATGCCCAAACAAGTCAGCTTCCAATCAGTAGCTTTAAGAGCCCATCTGAAGGTAGCGAAGGAGGCTTTATGGATGCCGATCCCACAGTAAGGCTTAACCATGGTTGACCAGTTCGGCTTAGACGGCCATCGTGCCATGTGGCAACTCTCGGCTTTTAGGAGAGTTGCTTGGAGAAAAATGAGACGTAAAAACACTAAACCCATCGGTTAAGGGCTTAAGGGCGGGTCTCATGGTGGCAGGGCCGGGGAACATAATGTCTTGTCGGAGTGATTTTTTCCGAAAACCCGATGCCTCGTCAAGGGGAAAATGAAAAATTATTCGCAACGGCACAGTTTTGCCCGGTGTGGCTTCAGCCCACAAGCGGACCGTGACGGTAGCTTGCTGACCTGCAACGGGAGTAGGACGGCACATTGATTGTGAGACTACGCGAATTAAGACCCGGTTGACCTATTCGCCAGTGAAGGCTCACCGCTGGCTGAGGTGGTCTCCTGAACGGCGCCGTATGTGGGAATGGAGCGAGAATGGCCGACGAGATCCCGAACGTCCCAGACGGTCCGCACTTACGAACCATTGCCATGCCTCGGGACACCAATGCGTCTGGGGCTATCTTCGGAGGCTGGACCGTCTCTCAGATGGATTTGGCCGGTGGGACTTTTGTGGCTCAACGGGTGCAGGGGCGCTTTGTGACGGTTAGCATTGATGCCATGCGGTTTATTCGACCCATCGAGGTAGGTGACGAAGTGAGCGTCTACTGCACCCTTCAGGAGGAAGGCGACACCTCGATAGCGGTCAAGATAGAGACATGGGCTCGGGATCGATCCGGCAGCAATGCGGAGAAGGTTACCGAGGGTGTCTTCACCTACGTGGCTCTGGATGAGAATGGAAAGCCTCGCCATCAAAACGACGCTCAGTCGAAATAGCCACGCTCGGACAGGATGATTGGGTGACGGTTAGGTTGCCCTCCCAGGAGGCTGCAACGTCGATCAATCAGCATCACAACAGTCGGTGAGCTGAACGAAGCCCCAAATGCTTCTGCGGCGTCTGGGCGCTCGAACCGAGACTGCTCCCTGGGGGTTTACCTCACATGGAACAGATCTTTTGCCGGGTCGTGGTCGCTGCACCTGGATGCACCACCAGGATCGAATCAGAGTCAGAACGGAAAGCGGCAGATGCGGCGGAGGCTGTTCTGCGTCTATATAGAGGGCAAACGCAGTCAGTCACGGTCGAAGTAGAGTGCTATGACGGCCATGCAGCCGATCGTATTCTGGACACCTATCAGATCTAGCTGACGAATGGGAACGAGTTTGATTTTGTATTTTTAATTGCCTCTAAATGCGCTAAACAAGACAACACAGACAGAGCGTCATTTAATCATGTTTTTCTTCTTTTCAAATCGTCTTGGCTGTCTCGGTTCACTCGTCCTGTCGCTTGTGCTTACGCTGGTTATCGTCGCAATCTTTCGAGGATTTTAGCACTAAAATCGTTTCGCCGCAATTTTAGTCCGTGTGCTTCAGGTAGTAAGACTTTGCCTTAGCTGACTTCGTGGCTTTCGTGCTGTTCGTCCCTGAATGCTGTGATCGAGCTGAGCCATGTAATGGCTGTCACCAACGCCCTTGAATTGAGGCTGCAGTGATGCACTCGACCTTGGATATCCCGCTGGATGAGGTTTGCCTCTTCAAGAACCTTTACGTGTTTCGAAGCAGCGGCAAAAGACATGCTGTAAGGCCGAGCAAGCTCTGAGATCGTATGGCTTGCAGAAATCAACTGCTGGATCATCGCTCGACGGGTCGGATCCGAAAGGGCATGAAACACGGCGTCGAGGCCGCTTCGAGGATGCTCAACCATTTGGGTGAACATCTCATGCCATAAGCTGGCATGCAAGAATTTGAGTGTCACAGGGCAATTCCGGAGTTCACCGGCAGTCTGTGTCGTCGGCTCCGTTAGCCCTTCTATCGGCGAACTCGCATGTCATTTCCCGCTGGCGTAGGCTGCTGAGGGAACGAGGTGCCTCGAATGTCAGATCGCCGAGAACTCTACCAAAGCCCAAGCGGTGACGTTTGGTATCTGGCTAGAGCGTGTTATGCACCTGTCATCAGTCGTTCGGCCTGTTTCAGCATGAGACAGACGAAGGCGACCATATGAAGTCCTGCCAGCGTGCTGGCATAACGCTCGTAATCCTTGACCAGGCGCCGACAG
>NZ_VRVD01000251.1:0-6590 GCF_008040015.1 Methylobacterium sp. WL18
GGTTGGCGGGGAGGGGAGCCGCGTGCCCGCCGGTCAGGGCCGCCCGCAGGGAGACGAGGCCCGCGCGGACATCCTGCAGGGTGCCGACCACCACGTAGCAGGTGTAGCTGTGCGCCCCCGCCGGGACGTTGTTCTCCCGGAAGACGCAGTTCCACTTCACCGTGGCGTTGCCCGGGCCCGGCAGGGTCGCGAAGTTGAACCGGCCGTAACCGGCATTCGGAACGGCCGGCTGGGGGAGGGCGGGGCTGTAGACGCCCATCGCCCGGGAGCCGTCGGGGGTGGCCAGGATCACCGGCACGCCCTGCTCGCCCGGCCCGGCCGAGAGCGGCGCGGACTGGCCGGTCGCCGGGTCGAGGTTCCAGAACGCCGTGAAGTCCGGCGGCATGTAGGCGGTCGCCGCCTCGAAGGTCGCCGATTCGTGGGGTTGCGCGGTGATGTAGGTGGCGCGGTACGCGATGGCGTTGGCCACGCCCGCGGCGCCCAGGGTGACGGTCTTGGCCAGGACGTCGTCGGACCGGGGGCCGGCATGGGGGCCGGGTCCCTTCGGGCAGCTGCCGGTGACGCGGCCCGGCTCGATCCAGTAGGCCATCTGCGACCGCGTCTGGAGTGTGTCCGGGCCGCGTTTCAGCTCCGTCAGAAGGGTCGTGCTGCGGGGCCCCGTGCCGTCGGAATCGCTGCCGGCCTCGGTGGGGTTCAGGCACTCGCCGTAGCCGTCGTAGGACGAGGCCGATTGCAGCTCGCGGCCGTGATCGTGGGCGTTGATAAATTGCGTGCCGCCCCAGGTCAGGCTGTCGATCGCGCCGCCGGTGCGGGACGAGATGCCGACCGTGATCGGGGATCCGTTGAAGGCCCGGCTGATCGTCGCCCGGCCCCCGGGCTCGGGCCAGGCGATCGACGGGGCATCCTCGGCCTGCGCGGGCCCCGCGAGGCCGGCAAGCAGGAGCGCGGCGCGCGCGGGACGGGACGGGCGGGTCGAGGCGGGCATCGGCGGATCCTGGTTGGAGCCGGCTTAGAGCATGACGCCGAGGAGGGGAATCCGCCTCCGGAATCGCCAGGCCCGGCAGAGGGATAGCTCCGGCGGCCCAGCCGGAACCGTATTCCCGCAGGGTTCGGGCCGCATCGGAATCGGTTGAAACCTGGACAACACCGCCGCCCGACCCTTGCCGCCGGCACGATAATTTAAGCCCCGGGCTGCCATCGGGTTAGAACGCTGCGGCCAAGCGTGATTCCCGTACGTCCGCGCTGCCTGTGCATGCGGTGGCCGGGGATCTGCTGCTCCGGCCTTGAACACATCTTCGGAATGCGGAAGCCGTCCCGATGACAACCACCGATATGGCCTCCGCCGGCAGCCGGCGACCGACCGAGGGGCGCGATGCGTTGGTGCGCACAGCGCGCACGATCGCCGCCGCCGCCGTGGCCACCATGGTCCTGCTGCTCGACCTGATCAGCTTCTCGCAGCTGATCTTTTCCGGCCCGCTCGCGGAGAGCCGCGTCGCCGGGATGTCGGCGATGCTGGCGGCCTACGTGCTGGGCAGCCTCGTCTTCGTCGCGCTGCGGCGGACCGTGGTGGTGTCGCTGTCCTTCATCGGGGCGGCCGCGATCGTGCAGGCGGCGATCGCAGCCGCGGTGGCCGGAGAACTCCGCGACAGCGGCATCACCGATCCCGCCACGGTCGGCCAGATCGTGCTGGTCGCCTGCGGCGTCTCGACCTTCGCCACCGGCCTCGTCTTCGCGCTACTCGGCACGATGCGCGCCTCGCTGCTGGCGCAGCTCCTGCCCTACCCGGTCCTGACAGGCTTCCTCGGCGGCGTCGGCCTGCTGTTCCTGAAGAGCGGCCTGCAGATCGGCGCGCATCTCGACGATCCCGCCGCGGCGATGCTGAACCTGCTCGATCCGGCGGCCCTCGATCCGAGCCACCTCGATCCCGGGGTGCTCGGACGCATCGTCCTGACCTTCGCCATCGGATTCTGCGCCTTCTACCTGCCCCGGCGCGTCAGGCATTGGGGCACCTACCCGACGGTCATCCTGGTCAGCCTCGTCGGCGTGCATCTCGGCCTGGCCGTGCAGGGCATCGACACGGCAGCCGCGCAGGCGGCCGGATGGCTGATCGAGGCGCTGCCGACGGGATCCCTGCTGCAGGCCCCGGCCGCGATGGCGCTCCGGGCCCTCGATCCCGCCCTGCTCCTGCCGATCCTGCCCCGGATCGCCACCGAGATCGTCGTCGCGATCATCATCCAGATCCTCTACGTCATCAGCGTCGAATTGGAGATGCGGCGCGATCTCAACATCGACCGGATGTTCGTCGCGTCGGGGGCGGCCAACCTGGTCGGCAGCCTGTTCGGCAGCCCCGCCGTGGGCTTCGGCCGGACCTCGACGCTGCTGCTGCACAATATCGGCGGCAGCCACTGGCTCGGCTGGTGGCTCACGCTCGCCGTGATGGCGGCGCTGCTGGTGTTCGGCGCGAGCCCGCTGGCGCTGCTACCCCGCCCCCTCGCCGGCGGCGCCCTGATCGCCATCGGCCTCGGGCTGCTGGTCAACCTCGCGCTGGCCTGCCGGACCTTCCCGGTGTGGGAGAGCGGCATCGCCCTGGCGGTGTGCGCGGCGACCGCCCTGTTCGGCGCCACCACGGGCTTTTTGGTCGGCGTCGTGCTGGCGATCCTGATCTTCGCGGTCCAGTACGGCCAGATCCCGGCGGTGCGCCGGTCGCTGTCCGGGTCGGAGCGGCGCAGCAGCATCATCCGCGCGCCCGACACCGCCGAGCTGCTGCGCGAATCCGGGGACCGGACGCGGATCTACGCCCTGCAGGGCTACCTGTTCTTCCTCAACGCCCAGACGATCTATCGCCGGGCCGCCGCGGAGCCCGGCACCCTGCGCACCCTGATCCTGGATTTTCGCGATTGCGTCGGGCTCGACAGCTCGGCCCTGATCGCGTTCCGCAAGATCGGGCAGCTCGCCGAGCAGCGCGGCTTCGACGTGCTGCTGGTCCATCTGGGAGCCGCGGCCCTCAGGCAAATCGAGCGCGGGGGCCTGGCCGGGCCGCGGCTGCGGACGCGCCACACCCTGGACGAGGCCCTGCGCGAGGCCGAGACGCGGCTGCTGTTCGAAGCCGGCTCCGCCGGGGAGGGCGCTGTTGCGCTGTTTGCCGAGCACATGGCGGATCGCCTCGGCTGCAGCCTCGCGCCGGCCGATTTCGCGCCGTATCTCAGCCTCCGCACCCTCGCGGCCGGCGAGGCGCTGCTCCGCCAGGGCGAGGCGGCCGACACCCTGTACTTCCTCGAGCAGGGCGTCGTGTCGATCGAGATGGAGGTGTCCGGCCGGCCCAACCTGCGCCTGCGCACCACGACCGCCGGCACGGTGATCGGCGAGATCGGGCTGGTGAAGGGCGGGCGGCGCACCGCCACCGCCGTCGCCGAGAGTCCCTGCCGGGTGGTCGGCGTCGACCGGGCCGCGCTGGCCCGGATGGAACGGGAGCGCCCCGACCTCGCGCTCGCCCTCCAGCGCTTCCTGATCCTGGAGCTCGCCGGCAAGGTCGCCGACACCAACCTGCTGCTCGAGGCCGAGCTGACCTGAGGATCAGAGCATCGTTCCGAAAGGTGGCTGCCGGCTTTCGGGACGATGCGAAGCAAAGACCCAGCGCAGCGCGCCGGTTCCGATATCCGGCACGATGCGCTAGGCCGCCGCCAGCACGACGGCGAGCCCGATATGGGTCACCTGGTGGAGGAACTGATCGACCCCGATCAGCCACCAGAACCGCGCGTCCGAGGCCGGGAAGCGGGTCCGCTGGCCGACCAGCGCCTTGCCCCGGTCGATCCCCGTGTGGATCACGAAATCCACGAGCGCCAGCCACCATAGGGCCGGCTCGACCGCCAGGGCGATCAGCAGCGTCCCGAAACCGTGCAGGCCGGTATGGGCGCAGAGCGGCCCGGCCCAGGCCGAGGCCCGCTCCTTGCCCTGCGCCATCCAGTTGGTCTGGAGGAAGAAGTCGGCCGCAAGGTGTTTCACCGCGAAGGCGACGAGCAGGAGCGCGAAGGCGCCCACGGGAACGGGCGTGTCGACGGACGGCATTCCGGCCCTGTCACTCCTGGCGCGCCCCTGGCGCGACCGCGCGGGACGATCCGCTCCGAGCGTCGAATCGTGCACCTCCCCATACACCTGTGCCGCGATTCGGGCAGCGCGACGCCGCACGCGGGCCGTCGATCGACACGCGGAAAACCGGGATTCCGACGGTCCCGCAGCCCTCGGTCGAAGCAGGTCGGCAGCACCTAGACCGTAAGTATGACGCTGCCCGTGGTACGGCCGCCCTTTAGGTCGGCATGCGCGCGGGCGGCGTCCCGGAGGTCGTAGGCGGCCCCGATCGGGTTGATCAGGCCGGCCTCCAGGGCGGCGATCAGGTCCGCGGCGCCGCGGCGATACAGGTCCGGATCGTTGGCGTAGGCCATCACGCTCGGTCGCATCAGCGCGACCGGCCGCCCGCCTCCCAGCGTCTCGACGCGTACAGGCGGGATCGGCCCAGCCGGCTGGCCGAGGTTCGCCACGAGCCCGAACGGCCGGACCGCCGCGAAGGTCCGGGCCAGCATGCCACCGCCGATGCCGTCGATCGCCAGATGCACGCCCTGCCCATCCGCCAGGGCCCGGGTCCGCTCGGCCCAGTCGTCCGCGCCGTGCAGGAGCACCGCGTCCGCCCCGGCCTCCAGGGCCAGCGCGCGCTTGCCCTCGGAACCGACCGTGCCGATGACATGCGCGCCGAGGCGCTTCGCCCAGCGCGTGACGATCTGGCCGAGCCCGCCCGCGGCGGCGTGGACCAGGATCCAGTCGCCGGGCCCGACCGCCCGGACCTTGTGCAGCAGCATGTGGGCGGTCAGGCCGCGCAGCATCGTGCCGCCCATCAGGCGGTCGGGGAGGGTGGCGGGCAGCCGTACCAGCCGTTCCGACGGCAGGATCCGCGCCTCGGCATAGGCGCCCATCGGGGTGCCGTGATAGGCGACCCGGTCGCCGGGCCCGACCGACACGACCCGCGGGCCGACGGCCTCCACCGTCCCGGCCGCCTCGAAACCGAGCACCGCCAGATAGGCGGCGATCGGGTAGAGACCGGTCCGGAAGTAGATGTCGACGAAGTTTACGCCGATCACGGATTGCCGAATGCGGACTTCGCCGGCGCCGGGTTCGCCGATGTCGATCTCGGTCGCCGTCAGGACATCCGGCGCACCGGGCCCGGCCATCATCATCGCTGCCGTCATGATCGACCTCCTGCCCCGACAGAGAAACGCGTTTTAGTCTGTGAGGGAATTCGGCATCTCTTCACCGGCCTCGTGCGAAACTTCACCGATGATCGATTGGCAGGATCTCCAGCACTTCGCGGTCCTCGCCCGGACCGGCTCGCTCTCGGCCGCCGCGCGCGACCTCGGAGTCGATCACGCGACGATCGGCCGGCGTGTCGCGTCCCTGGTGGACGCCCTGGCGCTGCGGCTGGTGGAGCGCCTGCCGCGCCGGGTCGCGCTGACTCCGGAGGGGACCGCCATCGCGGCCCTGGCGGCGGAGATCGTCGGAACCGTACGGGCGATCGAGCGCCGCGCCCTTGGCTACGCGGTGGCACCGGTCGCCACGGTCCGGATCAGCGCTCCGCCGGCCGTGGCAGCACGCCTCATCGCCCCGCAGGTCGCGCGCTTCCACGGGGCGCATCCCGGCATCACCCTGGTCCTGTCCGGCGCCGCCCGGATCGCCGCCCTCGACCGCGGGGAGGCGGAGATCGCCGTGCGCCTGACCCGCCCCGACGACCCGGACCTCCTGATCCGCCGCATCGGGGTGATGCGGTTCGCCCTCTACGCGACCCCGGATCAGGCAGCGAAGGCCCCGGCGGACTGGACCTTCATCGGCTACGATTCCGCCCTGGACCACGTCCCCCAGCAGGCCTGGCTGCGGAGCCTGCTGTCGGGCCGGCCGATCGTGTTCCAGGCCAGCGACCTGTTCGGCCAGCAGGAGGCGGCCCGGGCTGGCCTGGGCGCCGTCGTCCTGCCCCGCTTCCTCGGGGACGGCGATGCGGCGCTCACCCGCCTCCCGGTCGAGCCAAAACCGCCGCCCCGGGATGTCTGGCTCGTGACCTATCCCGACCTGAAGCGCTCGCCCGTGATCCGCGCGGCGCTGGCGTTTCTGGCCCAGGTGATCGGCCTGGGATGCCCGGTTGCAGCGTCGGCCGATGAGAGCATCATCTCGAACGGTGGTTCCGGCTGTCGGGATGATGAAAACAAAAGACCGAGCGTTGCGCCTCAGAAGGCGGCCTCGCCGTAGCCGAGCGGGGTGACATGGAAGACGAACCGGATTTCGGCCTCGGCATCCGGCAGCGCCAGGGTGCTGACCGGCCCGGTGAGGATTTTGACGCCGCGCTCCGCATGGGCGGCGTAACGGCCCCGGGAGCCGAGCGAGGCCAGGGCGTGCAGGACGTGGCGTGCCGCGCGGGGGCGCCAGGCACCGTTCTCGCGGAGCCAGAGGGTTTCGTCCGCGGGCCATACCCGTACGGGGCGCCCGGCCCCGCGCGGCCCGGTCGCGAACGCGTCGAGGATGGCCCGGAGCCTCACGGGCGAACGCCCCAGGCC
>NZ_VRVD01000252.1:0-6584 GCF_008040015.1 Methylobacterium sp. WL18
CCGCCTCACCCTCATCCAGGGCGGCCCTGCCGGCGGAACGGTCGGCGTCGGCGCCGCAGGCACCGGCCAGACCTCTCCGGCCGGCGGGACGGTTCACGCGATCCACGGCACCTCGGCGCTCAAATCCGAGCCGGCGGTGGCGCGTCAGACCGAGACGATCGCCGACACCCTCCCCTTCACCAAGGTCGAACGCACCGTCGCCGACCGACGGGCCGAGGCGAAGATGAAGGGTTACGTCGGCGAGGCCTGCCCGGAATGTGCCAACTTCACGCTGGTCCGCAACGGAACCTGCCTGAAGTGCGACACCTGCGGGTCCACGACCGGTTGTTCGTAATCGACGCGACGGAGCTGCTGTTGCGGCGTGAGGCAAAAGACGGTCGGATTTGCTTCTTGGTTAGTCGTCATTCAGAAGCATAATTTGCAAAAAACGATCTGGGGTCGGTTCCTATGATCGTTATGGAGGCAAGAGTTGTGCATCGCTCAAGGTAAAAGTCGAAAAATTGCCTTGAGGGTCGGTACCTGACGATTTCCAACCTTACCGGCCCAAATCCGGATTGAACCTACGAGTGACCTGACCGGGAGATGACATGGAGGGCGTCGGACCGGCGTCCTCCCCGCGCTACGGGGAGCAAATTGAGTACTTCTAAGCTTGTGGCGAGAGTGGCCCGTCCCCTGAAGAGTGATCCTCCCTGAGATATGGCTTTGAGCCATGTTTGGAGTTGGCCCCGTTTGTGGCCCACGGCCTATGCAAGTTCCCGGGCTGTGACAGCTTGGTTGGCGAAGGCTCGGGGCGTCACGCCGCCCAGGGCCGCAGGGGGTCGATGTTAGTTATAGTGGCACCTCCAGTCCTCGATGCGCTCGCGGGCTTCGGCCAGCGACAGGAGCCACGTGGCGTTCAGACATTCCGCCCGTAGGCGGCCGTTGAACGCTTCGATGTAGGCGTTGTCGGTCGGCTTGCCCGGTCGTGAGACGTCGATCTCGACTCCGTTCAGGTACGCCCACTGGTCGAGCATGCGCCCGGCGAACCCCGGCCCATTGTCGACCCGCAAGCTCTTGGGCCGCGCCCGCAGCCGGATCGAGGCGTCCAGGGCCTCGGTCACCTCGAAAGCTCGGAATTTCGCTCTCGGCGTGAGTGAGAGCGCCTCTCGCGTGTGGCAATCGACGACGGTCAGGATCCGGAACGGACGTCCGTCGAACAGGCGGTCGGACATGGCGTCCATCGCCCAGACCTCGTTGGGTCCACCGATTGCCGGCCCTCCTTGCCGGTAGCGCCAAGCCTGTTTCCGCTTGGGCAGCTTGAGCCGGATCGACAGTCCCTCGTCACGGTAGATCCGGTAGGTGCGCTTGTGGTTCACCTCCCAGCCCTCCCGCCGCAACAGGATGTGCAGCCGACGGTAGCCGTGGCGCAACCGTGCGGCAGCGAGCTCCTTCAGGCGCATCCGCAGTGCCACCTGCGGGTCGGAGCGCTTCCTGTAATGCTGGGGACGAGCGGCCGAAGCCGGTGGTCAGGCAGGCCCGCCGCTCGCAGACGTCGTAGGCCACCGGCAGGTGACTGGCGACCTCGCGGCGAGCGGCGGGCCTCACGACTGATTCTAGAGCACATCCTGCAGCATGGAGCGGTCCAGCATCATGTCAGCCACCAGTCATTTGAGCTTGCTGTTCTCGTCCTCCAGTTACTCCAATTGCCGGATCTCCGGTACGCCCATTCCGACGAACTGCTTCTCCCAGCGGTCAAACGTCGCCTCAGACACGCCCATCTTCCGGCAGACCTCGTCCACCGTCGCACCATTCTCCGCCTGCCGCAGGGCGAGGGCGATCTGTTCGTTCGTGAAGGGTTTGCGAGGCATGGCATCCACCCTCCTTCAGGGTTCAGGATGCCCGAAAAATTTGCGCTCAGCGCGGACCAGTTTGCTGGGCCAGGGTTCAGGTCAGGGTTCCCCCGCACGTCGAGTCCGGCATGTCTACGTCGGTGAAGACCACACCGATGTCGGAGCGGCGATGAAGGGCATCCCAGGCCTCATCCGCATGGCGCGCCGCGACGACCGCGAAGCCGGCATTCTCCAGCATCGCGGCGGCATTCATCCGAAAAAGGTCGTCGTCCTCCACCGCGAGGGGGACCGATGCTTGGGGGACGCGCTTCATCGACATGGCATCATAACTGGCCAGGCATGGATGGGTCGCTTGCCGGAAACGTAATGTAGAAAGTGCCGCGGTCGCTTTCTCCTTGAGAGCCGACCCGACCTTGACCGTGGAGCAAATCCATCATCGGAGGGTTTATCCCTCCGGCGATACGATTGGTGTCGCCGAGGCTCCGGATCCCCCCAGGAATTGAATGGCCGAGGATACCCAGACGACCGATTACGGATGGACGCTGGCGAGCTTCACCGACACGATCCATCGCGGTGGTGTCGCCTTATGGGCATGGTCGCCGAGCCGGCGCCTGGCCCAGTTAGATGCCCTTTGCCGGGAATTCTGGGGCACATCTAAGACAGTTGTTTCCATCGAGGACTTGTTCGCCAAGGTGAACGCCGAGGACCGCCACGGGATGATGCTCGACTGGAATGCGAGCGCGACCGACCCGGGCCCCTACAGCTTCGACTTCCGCATCGGGGACGGCCACGACGCGCGCTGGATCTCGGCGCGCGGCGTCGGCGGCGATGCCGGCCAGGTCGGCGAGTGGGTTCAGGCCATCTTCCTCGACATTACCGACCGCAAGCGGGCCGAGGAGGCCGAGCGCCTGCTGACGGCCGAGCTCGAACACCGTGTCTCGAACATGTTCACGGTCGCCCGCGCGCTGACCGCCATCGTCGCCCGGGAGGCCAAGTCGACGCCCAACTTCGCCGAGGACCTATCCCGGCGGTTCGGTGTCCTGCACGAGGCGACGTCGCTGGCGACGCGTTCGCACAAGCACGACCTCGGCGACGTCAGGCTGCAGGATCTCGCCGAGCGCATCCTGTCCCCCTACCGCGACGGCGCTAACATCGAGGTCGCCATCGACTCGGCCGCGACTGTGGCGCCGGGCCGGGTCAACGACTACGCGATGATCTTTCACGAGCTCGCGACCAACTCGGCCAAGTACGGGGCGCTCTCCGGTGGCGGGACCCTCAGGCTGAAGGGCGACGTCGACGGGGACGAGATACAACTGACCTGGGAAGAGGGCGTGGCGCCATCCAAGGCCGACAAGGCCGACGGCACCGGGTTCGGCTCCCGCCTCCTCAGGCAGACCATCGAGCGGAGCCTGCGCGGCCGTTTCGAGCGCACCATCGACGCCGGCGGGATGCATTTCGCGATGGTCGTTCCCATCGGGTGAGCCTCGCCCCGATCCGACCCTTCGCAGCGCCTGACCGCCGGGATGACCTTGAAGCACCTCTCGACCGCCCTGAAGGTCCTGGCCGTCCTGCTTGCCGCGGCGACGTTCCTGCCCCTGATCCCGACCAACCTCGGATTCGTGCGCAGCCTGGACTTTCCCAGGCTGCAGGTCGCGATCGCTTTGGTCTCCTGCATCATCGCGCTGCTGGCGACGTCCCGCGACGCCGTTGCGCTGCCCCTGTCGGGTGCGATGCTGGCCGCGCTGGCGCTGCAGGCGAGCCACATCCTACCGTTCACGCCGCTGGTCGCGACCCAGGCGAAGGCCGCCGAAACGTGCGATGCCGGTGGCCGCGTCAGCCTGGTCGTCCTCAACGTGTTGCAGTCGAACCGCGACTACGCGGCGGCCCTCGACGTGATCGAGCGGCAATCGCCGGACCTCGTGCTTCTGCTTGAGACCGATGCCGGTTGGCAGTCGGCGATGGCGCCGCTGCGGGAGCGATACCCGAACCGGGTGGAGCAGCCCCAGGACAACACCTACGGATTGCTGTTCTACTCGCGCCTTCCCCTCCGCGATCCGACGATCCGGTTTCTGCTCCAGGAGGATGTCCCGTCGCTGCGCACCACCATCGAACTGCCCAGCGGCGAGGCGGTGACCTTCCACGGGTTGCACCCCCGACCGCCCGGACCGGTCCACAGCAGCGCGCCGCGCGATGCCGAACTGGTCGTCGTCGCCCGCGAGGTCGCGAGGACGAAGGGGCCGACCATCGTGGCCGGAGACCTCAACGACGTGGCCTGGTCCCGCACCAACCAGATCTTCCAGAACGTGAGCGGGCTGCTCGACCCCCGGCAGGGACGCGGCCTGTTCTCGACGTTCCACGCGCAGTACCCGTTCGCGCGCTGGCCGCTCGACCATGTCTTCTTCAGCGAGCACTTCCTGCTCGCCGACATGCAGCGCCTGGACGACGTCGGATCGGACCATTTCCCGATCTCCGTCAGCCTGTGCCGGGCGCGTCGCGCACCCGTGTTGCAGAATGCGCCCGAAGCCTCGAAAGAAGACCACCGGGACGCCCGTAAGGCGGTCGAGGCTGTCCGATGACCGCCGCTGCGGGAGGTCTTCGACGACCTAGCCGCCGCCCCCTTACAGCCCCGACGCCCGCTAGATCGTCTTCGGGTTCGTTAGGGTCCACGCCATGACGCCCACCGTCGGCGGTGTCGCGTTGGAATGGTGCTGGCCGCCGCGCGTGACGGTGACATCTTGCCGGCGACCGACGAGGCCCATGCGTGGCGATGGCGTTCCGGGGGAGGCGAAGGCGCCCTCGTATGGCACCGCTTGTCAGGCGGCAGCGTAAACCTGCCGCAAGTCCTTTGAGACGGCAGGTTCGGGCATCGCCTCGCACCCTGCTGTCCCTGGTATGCCGATCCGGCCGGCCGACCATCGGCGCGGGCGTCGAGGATGTCGTTCGCTCCCTCAGCGCCCGGTAGGCTCACGCCGCCTTGGAGGTGACCTTCTCGTAGGTCCCCGTCGCGACCTGCTCTTCAAGCTCCGCCTTGAAGTCCGCGATGCCGAGGACCTGGACGGGATTGCCCGAGTCGTCGAGGAACTCGTAGAGCGCATCCTCGATGTTGCGATTGCTGAAGAACACGATGGCGTCCTCGTCGCCGCCGCCTTCCAGATGCGGCTCACCGTTCGCCACGCCCGAGACGTAGCTGCCCGTGGGGCGTGTCTCCTTGTGGGTGCCGTCCTGTCGGTAGAACCGGAGTTCGCCCTGCATCACGAGGGTCACGTAGGAACTCTTATGCCGGTGCAGCATCACGCGCTGGTTGGCGGCGAACTTGAACACGACATCGACGATGCGGTTGTCCTCGTCAACCTTGTAGACGAAGAAGGCGATGTGCGGCAGCCAATCGAGCGTCCGCCAGGTGATGTTGCTCTCGTCGAACTTGGGAATTTGCATTTGGTTTCCTCGGGATTCGATAGGCGACCGTTTCCGGGTCGGCGCACGGCTTTCTGCCGCGTCTTATGTTTGAGGGGCTCGTCGACGACCCCGAATACGAAACCGGGTTACCTTGTCATCGGTTCGGTGGTCCGAGGCATACGAGTTGCGAGGAGCCGAGCTGTTCCGCTTGAGGACCGCCGCACGAACCTCCGCGGAATCGAGGTTCAGCCGAACACGCTCGGCCAGTCCGTCCTCTCCAGCCTCGAAGGTCTTGCTGCGCGCACGCCCACCGAGAGCCGGGAAGAGCACCAGGCTGATCTCGTCCACCAGCTCGGCCTTCAGGAACGCGGCGTTGTTCCGGGCGCCGCCTTCCAGAAGCAACCGGCGGACGCCAAATCCGAGGCGAGCACCTCAAGCGCTGGCCGGAGGTCGATCTCCGGCCTGTCCGAAACGACGCAGGAGACGCCGTCGGCGGCAAGCTCGGCCACCTGAGCGGAGGGATCGGCGCGGGCCGTGCGCGGGCACCGGCGGATCAACACCGATGCAACCGTCAGGCACTTTGTGCTCGCCCAACGACTCGGAAAATTCCTGCAGCGATATCCGGACCTATCCGTCGAGGTGGCGGTCCGGGACCGCATGGGCGACCTCGTCGCGGACGGCTTCGACGTCGCCGTCCGGTTCGGCGAGCCCGAGCCGTCTGCGTTTATCGCCGCGCTACGTCTGCGGACCCGGGTCCTGACCCACGAGGCACCCGAATGTGTCGCGCGCCATGGCTGCCCCGAGCATCCATCGGGATTGACCTGACCGGTATTTTGGACCGAGCCGATTGAGAGGCTACTGCATGGTGGCGGCCATGGGTAGCGGGAAGGCCAGATCCGGGTAGCTGACGGGCGCGGGCGGCCGATAGCCCAGCGACGAATGCGGTCGGACGCGGTTATAGGTGTTTTGCCACAGACCGATCACGATCTGCGCCTCCTTTAACGAGTCGAAGATCTCCTGGCGTAGGCACTCGTCACGAAGCTTGCCGTTGAAGCTCTCACAATACCCGTTCTCCCACGGCGATCCTGGTGCGATGTACTGGATCTGTGAGCCAGTTTTGGCGACCCATTTGCGCGGCGCCTTCGAGATCATCTCGGGGCCATTGTCGCAGCGGATGTGTTCCGGGATGCCGTGTAGGCACATCGCCTCCGCCAGCGCCTCGATCACGCCCACGCTGTTGATGCGTCGCGCCACCTTCAGCGCCAGACAAGCCCGGCTATGCTCGTCGATCAGCGTCAGGATCCGGAGCGAGCGTCCGTCGTGGGTCCGGGCCTGGACGAAGTCAAAACTCCAGACGTG
>NZ_VRVD01000253.1:0-6581 GCF_008040015.1 Methylobacterium sp. WL18
AGCCGGATCGCGCCCGCGCCGCAGGCGACCAGGCCCTCCGCGTCTAGGAGCGTCCCCGGCGCACCGGCGCCCTCTGCTGCCGACGCCCGGAGCACCTTCACCCGCTCGGGCCCCTTGCCGAGATCGAGCTCGAAGAACGCACCGGGGAAGGGCGACAGGCCGTTGACGTGGTTCGCCACCTGCCCGGCCGGACGCGACCAGTCGATCCGCGCCTCGTCGTTGCCGATCTTGTGCGCGTAGACCACGCCCTCAGTGGATTGCGGCGTGAAGGTCAGGTCGCCGCGGCCCAGGCGTTCCAGGGCCTCGGACATCAACGCGGCGCCCACCGGCATCAGCGCGTCGTGCAACGCGCCGGCGGTCATGCCCGGCGTGATCGGGACCCGCGCCTCCAGGGCCACCGGTCCGGTATCGAGCCTAAGCTCCATGCGCATGACCCCGACGCCGCTCTCGGCATCGCCAGCCATCACGGCGCGCTGGATCGGCGCGGCACCGCGCCAGCGCGGCAGAAGCGATCCGTGCAGGTTCAGGCATCCATGCCGGGGCAAGTCGAGGATCGCCTGGGGCAGCAGCATGCCGTAGGCGACCACCACGGCGACGTCGGTCGCGTGCCCGGCGAAGGTCTCGGCGGCCTCCGGCGTCCGCAAGGTCCCCGGTGTCAGCACCGGGATCCCGAGCGTGTCCGCGAACGCGTGGACCGGCGAGGGGCGCAGGTTCATGCCGCGGCCGGCCTTGGCCGGGGCCCGGGTGTAGACTGCGGCGATCTGGTGGCCGTCCTGCGCGATTCGAGCGAGCGTCGGCACCGCGAAATCCGGCGTGCCCATGAAGACGATGCGCATGGCGGTCACGCCGCGTCGCGCTTGGCCGCCTTGGTGAAGCGCTTGATCACCCGGTCGCGCTTCAGCTTCGAGATGTGGTCGATGAACAGCACGCCGTTCAGGTGATCGATCTCGTGCTGGATGCAGGTCGCCAGCAGGCCGTCGGCCTCGATCTCCTGCACCGCACCCTCGATATCGCGGAACTTCACCCGGACCCGGTCGGGCCGCTCGACCTCGGCGTAGTATTCCGGGATCGACAGGCAGCCCTCGTCGTAGATCCGCTTCTCTGCCGAGGCCCAGACGATCTCCGGATCGATGAACACGCGCGCGTCGCGCACGCCCTCTTCCTTCGAGGTGTCGATGGTCACGACCCGCTTGGCGACGCCGACCTGGATCGCCGCCAGCCCGACGCCCGGCGCGTCGTACATCGTCTCGAACATGTCGGCGACGAGCGTGCGGATCTCGGGCGTGATCGGCCCGACCGGATCGGAGACGCGGCGCAGGACGGCGTCGGGGAGGATGACGAGCGGACGGATGGTCATGGCGGAAACCGGCAGGGGGCGCGCATCGAACCTGTGCCCCGGGGATCCCGAGGCAATATGGCGTGGGTCGGGGCCGGTCAAATTCCGATGCTCCGACCCGCCCCTATCCAGGGTTGCCGCGCGGTCCGCGCTACCGGCTCAGCTCAGAACGCCGTGCGGCTGCGGATCGCCGCGGTGAGCGTGCCCTCGTCGAGGTAATCCAGCTCGCCGCCGACGGGGACGCCGTGGGCCAGCCGCGTCACCTTACGGTCGAGGTGTCGGATCGACTCGGTGACGTAGTGGGCGGTGGTCTGGCCGTCGACGGTGGCGTTCAGCGCCAGGATGATCTCCTTGACGGCGGGATCGGCCGCGCGCTCCACGAGGCTGGCCAGGTTCAGGTGCTCGGGCCGCACGCCGTCGAGCGCTGAGAGGACGCCGCCGAGCACGTGGTAGCGCGACTTGACCGCCCCGGATCGCTCGAGCGCCCAGAGGTCCGATACGTCCTCCACCACCACCAGGGTCGTGGGATCGCGCTCGGTATCCCGGCAGATCGTGCACGGCTCGGAGGTATCGACGTTGCCGCAACTCGTGCACACCACGATGCGCTCGGCCGCCACCCGCATGGCGTCGGCCAGCGGGGCGAGCAGCGTCTCGCGCTTCTTGATCAGCTGGAGCGCGGCCCTGCGCGCGGAACGCGGTCCGAGACCCGGCATCCGGGACAGAAGCTGGATCAGGCGTTCGATCTCGGGGCCGGCGACGGCTTGGGGCATCATGCCTCTTGGCGGGGATCAACGGTGGGGATTTCTAAGGTCGGGACGTCGAAACGTCCGGCAGGGCATAGCCGCCACCGGGCAACGCGCAAGGGCGCATCTCAGCCCACCCAGGATATGGGTATTCCCGACGTGTTCTGCTCCGACCCAAATTAAGAATACCGAGCAGCAATGGGTTACACTAGGCGCCACTTGCGATCAGCACTGTGGTCAAACACGCTCCATGATGTTGCGGGCGCTCAGCAACACCCAGTAAGACGGCAACGCTTGGCCGCCTATCCAGTATGGGGGCGAGCAACCGGGGAACGGTGATCCAGCGTGCGGCGGTCCTGTACGCCCGCACGGACGTCTCCCGGGTTAGTCCCGGACGCCCCTGGCGTCCGGTCTTGTCGCGTCGACGGCACGAACAGGGGCCCCGGGAGACACGCTCTTGACCAACATCGGTGATCACAACGCGGCCCACGATGCCGACGCGGCCGGCTTCCGCGCGCTGAAGGCCGTCCACTGGAATTTCGAGGCCCCGCGCCTCTACGAGGAGGCGCTCGCCCGCAAGGAGGGCCAGCTCGCCCGCGGCGGCGCCTTCGTGGCGACCACCGGCAGCCATACCGGCCGCTCGCCCAAGGACAAGTTCGTGGTGCGCGATGCCAGCACCGAGAACGAGATCTGGTGGGAGAACAACGGCGCGATCACGCCGGAGCAGTTCGCGGTCCTGCACCAGGACTTCCTCAAGCATGCCGAGGGCAAGGAGCTGTTCGCCCAGGACCTCTACGGCGGCGCCGACCCGGCCCACCGGGTCAAGGCCCGGGTGTTCACCGAGTTCGCCTGGCACTCGCTTTTCATCCGCAACCTGCTGATCCGGCCGGACCGCTCCGAGCTCGCGGCCTACGTGCCCGACCTGACGATCATCGATCTGCCGAGCTTCCAGGCGGATCCGGCCCGGCACGGCTGCCGGTCCAAGACCGTGATCGCCATCGACTTTTCCAAGAAGCTCGTGCTGATCGGCGGCTCGGCCTACGCGGGCGAGATGAAGAAGTCGGTCTTCACCTACCTGAACTACATCCTGCCCGGCCAGAACGTGATGCCGATGCACTGCTCGGCCAACGCCGCGCTCGACGCCGAGGGCGGCTCGGCGATATTCTTTGGCCTGTCGGGCACCGGCAAGACCACCCTGTCGAACGATTCCTCGCGCCAGCTGCTCGGCGACGACGAGCACGGCTGGTCGGACGAGGGCATCTTCAACTTCGAGGGCGGCTGCTACGCCAAGACGATCCGCCTCTCGCGCAATGCCGAGCCCGAGATCTACGCCACCACGGAGCGCTTCGGCACCGTGATGGAGAACGTGGTGATCGATCCGGTCAGCCGCGTGCCGGATTTCGACGACGGGTCGCTCACCGAGAACACCCGCTGCGCCTACCCGCTCGACTTCATCGCCAACGCCAGCGCCACCGGCCGGGCCGGGCATCCGAAGAACATCGTGATGCTGACCTGCGACGCCTTCGGGGTGATGCCCCCGATCGCCAAGCTCACCGGCGCCGAGGCGATGTACCACTTCCTGTCGGGCTACACCGCCAAGGTCGCCGGCACCGAACGCGGACTCACCGGGCCGGAGGCGACGTTCTCGACCTGCTTCGGCGCGCCGTTCATGCCCCGGCACCCGAGCGCCTATGGCAACCTGCTGCGCGACCTGATCGCCAAGCACGAGGTCGATTGCTGGCTGGTCAACACCGGCTGGACCGGCGGCGGCGTCGGCACCGGCCGGCGCATGCCGATCCGCGTCACCCGCCGCCTGCTCGCCGGGGCCCTCGACGGGTCTCTCGCCCAGGCGGAGTTCCGCCGCGACCCGTATTTCGGCTTCGCGGTTCCGGTCTCGGTCCCGGGCGTCGAAGCGGACATCCTCACCCCGGTCAAGACCTGGGGCAACAAGAGCGCCTTCGTCGAGACGGCGGCGCGGCTGGTGAAGATGTTCGACGACAACTTCAAGCGCTTCGAGGCCCACGTCGATTCCGACGTGCGCGCCGCCGGGCCGACCGCGCAGGCCATCGCCGCCTAAAACGCGGATCGGGCGGCGATTGCCGCTGCCGCCCGTTCACCCGAGCCCGCTCAGCAACTTCGCCAGCAGCGCGTTCAGCGTGCGCTGCTCGCCATCCGTCAGGACGGCCAGGACCCTGCGCTCGGTCTCGACATGGACCGGCAG
The DNA here is from genome assembly GCF_008040015.1 of Methylobacterium sp. WL18. NCBI lineage: Bacteria > Pseudomonadati > Pseudomonadota > Alphaproteobacteria > Hyphomicrobiales > Methylobacteriaceae > Methylobacterium > Methylobacterium sp. WL18. The sequence goes on from NZ_VRVD01000253.1 coordinate 4,301, forward strand.
CAGGGCGTCGATCAGCTTTTTTCCCCCATCCGTCAGCGCTACCAGCGTCCCGCGCCGGTCCGTCGGATGTTTTCGCCGCTCGATCAGACCGGCCTTCTCCAGGCGGTCGATCCGCGCGGTCATCCCGCCCGACGAGATCATCGCCGCGTCGCACAGGGCCGTCGGCGTCAGCGCATAAGGCGCGCCGGACCGCCGCAAGGTCGCGACCACGTCGAATTCGCCTTGCTGCAGGCCGAACTCGGCGAAGACCGGATTGTGCCGGTCCCGCACCACAAGCTGCGCCAGCTCCGTCAGCCGCCCCAGGACCTCCATGGAGAAGGCCTCGATGTCGGGCCGCTCGCGCCGCCACTGCGCCACGGCCTGCGCCGCACGGTCCGTCACACGCCCTCCCCTTTGCCTAGATATCTTGACGTCAAGATACTTCCCATCGAGATTTTAGGCTGAGAGAATCGCACGGGCAATCGTGTGGGAATCACCGCTGCGGATGGAGGAGGCGATGGCTCTGCCGGTCCAAACCACCATGGGTCACATTGCGGTGTCGGCTCACCTCCTGCTCCTGTTCACCGGGTCGTTGTTGGGCCTGACGACCGTCGTGGCCGGTCTCGCCGCCGGGCTGGGCTGGCCGCCGATCGCGTTCCTGTTCTGGTCGGCGCTCGGCGGCGGGCTGATCCTGGCCATCCTCGCCCTGGCGGCTGGTGAGAGGTTGACGCCGTCGCCCGCGCTCCTGCGCTACGGGCTGCAGGCCGGACTTTTGAGCTTCGCGCTGCCCAACATCCTGTCCTTCGCGGCAATCCCGCATGTCGGCTCCGGCTTCGTGGCGCTCTGCCTCGCCTTCCCGCCCTTGCTGACCTACGGCCTCGCCCTGGTCCTGGGGATGGATCGGCTGTCGGTTCAGGGGCTGGCCGGCATGGCGCTGGGACTCGGGGGCGCGATGCTGTTCGCCGCCTCACGCCTGACCGGAGCCGAGGGAGGCGGGCTCTGGACTGCGCTCGCGCTCGCGGCGCCGGTCAGCGTCGCAGCCGGCAACATCTATCGCACGGTGGCATGGCCCGCCGACGCGCCGCCGCGGCTGCTGGCGCCGGTCATGGTGCTGATCGCCGCGGCGATCGTCGGCGCCTACGCGGTGATCTCCAAGATCCCGCTCCTGGCGGCAACTTCCGTCCACACAGCCGGCCTGCTGCCCCTCCAGGCGGCGATCATCGCCGGGACCTACGCGCTGTTCTTCGTCTTGCAGAAGCGCAGCGGCCCGGTCGGGCTGAGCCAGATCGGCTGGATCGGGGCGATCACCGGCAAGGGGCTCGCCGTTGTGCTTTTGGGCGAGAGCGTGCCGCCGATCCTCGCGCTGGCGATTCCGCTCATCCTGGCCGGGATCGTCCTGGTGAGCCGCCGGCCGCGGTGAGGCGGACGCAGCTTGAGCCCGCTCCTAGAACGGCAGCTTCATGCCGGGCGGCAGGGGCAGGCCCTTGGTCAACTCTGCCATCCGCTCCTGCATAGTCGCCTCGGCCTTGCCGCGGGCGTCGTTGCAGGCGGCCACGATCAGGTCTTCGAGGATCTCGCGCTCGTCGGCGACCATCAGGGACGGGTCGATGCTGACGCCCTTCATCTGGCCCTTGGCGGACATGGTCACCCGCACGGAGCCGCCGCCCGAGGCGCCGGTTACCTCGATCTCGTCGAGCTCGGCCTGCAGGGAGCCCATCTTCTCCTGCATGGCCTGAGCCTGCTTCATGATGCCCATCAGGTCGCGCATGCAGCTCTCTCGTGTGGTGTCTCGGTCAGTCTACTTGGGTATCGCGTCGGCTCGCCGCCATGTGCGGCGGCGCCTGCGTGTCAGAAGTCGTCGTCCGGGGCCTCGTCCGCCGGCACCGGATCGCCGTCCCCCGGGATCTCCTGATGGGGTGAGGGGAGCGGCGCGGTCTCCCGCACATCCACGATCTCCGCGCCGGGGAAGCGGGTCAGCACCTCACGAACGAACGGGTCGGCGGCGGCATTCTCGCGGCGGGTCTCTGTCGCGGCCTTCACGGCGGCGTCGAGGGTCGGGGCGCCGGCCTCCTTCGAGACCGCGACGACCCAGCGCTGGCCGGTCCAGCGCAGGATCGCGGCGGCGATATCGGTGGCGAGCGTCGCCCGGCCGCCCGGGGCGAGGGCGAACTCGATCCGCCCTTCCTCGAAGCGTACGAGGTGGACGTCGCGCTCCAGCGCGGTCTTCAGCAGGATGTCGCGGTTGGCGTCGGCCAGCGCCACCACGTCCTCGTAGCGGGCCAGCCGCGGCGCGGGCGGAGCA
>NZ_VRVD01000254.1:0-6560 GCF_008040015.1 Methylobacterium sp. WL18
TCTCGGCCGCGAGCTTGGCCTCGATCCGGTGCCACAGCAGCAGGCCCGGCACGCCGACGCCGAGATCGGCGAAGCGCTTGACCAGCGACAGGGCCAGGGCCGCCTCGGCCGGAATGTTGAACAGGCCGCAGAGCGCGATCAGGCCGCCCTCCTGGGCGCCGAGCGCGCCCGGCACCGCGAAGGCCGCACCGCGGACCGCCTGGGCCAGGCTCTCGATCACCAGCGCCTGGGCGAAGTCGACCGGGTAGCCCATGAAATGCAGGCAGATGTAGACTTCGAGGGTCCCGATGACCCAGCCCACGAGGTGGATCGCCAGCGCCGCGACGAAGCGGCCATGGTTGCCGTACATCCGGCGCAGGCTGTCGTAGAGCTGGTCGATGGCACCGAACGCGCGCCATTCACGGCCGGAGGCGAAGCGGGTCATCAGGCCCTGGATGATCCGGTGCCCGGCACGCCGCTGGATGAGGTAGAAGGCGCCCAGCGCCGGCACAGCGACGGCCAGGCCACCCGCCACTGTCCGGGCGATCGGCCCGTCGCCCGCGATCAGGACCAGCAGGCCGAGGCCGATCACCGTGAACAGGAGCTGGGTCAGCGCCTGCGTCATCAGGTCCACGAACATGCTGGCACCGGCCATGGCGCCGGGGACGCCGCGCTTGGACATCAGCCGCGCGCCGACGAAGTCGCCGCCCACCGTCGCCACCGGCAGCAGCGTGTTAATTCCCTCACGCACGAACCGCAGCGCCACGCAGTCGCCGAGCCGGGCCACGCTCGCGGGGAACACGACGTGCCAGCCGAGCCCCGCCCAGGCGACGGCCGCCAGGCGGGCCACCACCACCAGGGCGGCACCCCAGCCGGCACTCATGACGGCGGCCGACACGTCCTCCAGGCCGGAGGACATGAACAGGCCGACGACCGTGCAGAGACCGGCGATCGAGGCCAAGGTCGTCAGGCGCTTCATAATGGTCTTTCAAGCTCGCAAATGGCTTGATGCGGGAAATCGGTCACGGTCGCGGCAGAAATAGGTCCGGGCGGCCAAGAACGTTTCTGCCACGTTGCAGCACGGATTACCGGTGTCTATCACCCGTTTGACACACCGGGGGCCAAAGCGGTGGCCGGGCCGAGGAGCCCGCGCAGAAGACCGCGGCACGTCGCAGAAGGGGCACACGTCATGGAGCGCGAATCACCGATCACGGCCGTAGAGGCCGTGAGCGACGACACGCATGCCGGCGGCCTCCGGGGCGGAATGGAGCCCGGCGTCCCGGCGCCTCACTCCCCGGTCATGGCCTGGAACGAGTGGGACCCGCTGGAGGAGGTGATCGTCGGATCCCTCGACGGCGCCACCATCCCGACCCATCACCTCACGGTGATCTTCAACCTGCCGCGGGCGGCCCAGCCGTTCTACCGCTTCGCCAGCGGCTGGAAATACCCCAAGTTCATGAAGAAGCTGGCGCAGCAGGAGCTCGACAACTTCATCAAGATCCTCGCCGGAGAGGGCGTCAAGATCCGCCGCCCGGACGCTGTGGACTTCTCCCGCAAATTCAAGGCGCCGCGCTGGACCTCCCGGGGCTTCTGCGTCGCCTGCCCGCGCGACCCGTACCTGGTCATCGGCGACGAGATCATCGAGAGCCCGATGTGCTGGCGCTCGCGCTACTTCGAGGGCGACGCCTACCGGTCGCTGTTCAAGGAGTATTTCCGCGCCGGCGCCCGTTGGACCTCGGCCCCGCGCCCGCAGCTGACCGACGACCTCTACAACTACGATTACCGGGTGCCGAACCTGAAGGCCGGCGAGCCCATGCAATTCACGGTCAACGAGTTCGAGCCGGTCTTCGACGCCGCCGACTTCGTCCGCTGCGGCCGCGACCTGTTCGTGACCCGCTCGAACGTCACCAACCTGATGGGCATCGAGTGGCTGCGCCGCCATCTCGGCCCGGGCTTCCGCATCCACGAGATCGAGAGCCGCTGCCCGCAGCCGATGCACATCGACTCGTCGTTCATGCCGCTCGCACCCGGCAAGGTGCTGGTGAACCCGGACTACATCGACGTCGAGAAGCTGCCGGCCGTGCTCAAGAAGTGGGACGTGCTGATCGCCCCGCGCCCCGACCCGGTCGAGGGCTTCATGAGCAAGATCTCGATGTGCTCGCCCTGGACCTCGATCAACGTCCTGGCGATCACCGAGAAGAAGATCGTCGTGGACCAGAGCCAGCCGACCCTGATCAAGGCGCTCAAGGATTGGGGCTTCGACCCGATCCCGGCGCCGTTCCTCAGCTATGGCCCGTTCGGCGGCTCGTTCCACTGCGCCACCCTCGACGTCCGCCGCCGCGGCGTGCTGAAGTCGTACTTTTAGGCTTCTAGGACCTGCGTGACGGCGCCCAAGTCCGCCCGCAGAGTTATACCACCTCGTCATTCCGGGGCGCCGCAGGCGAGCCCGGAATCCAGATCCGCCGATGGCACAAGATCTTGATCCGTCGGCGTTTATGGATCCCGGGCTCCGCTTCGCAGCCCCGGGATGACAAGGCGGGTGCTCAAGCGCCGGTGCAACACTGAAAGTCTCGCAAGAACAACACGACCCGAATTGTTCGCGCGGCTTTACGGTGTCGCCCGCGCAGTCACGGCGCCGAGATCCCCGCGATCAATGCCGTGTTGAACCCCTCGGGATCCGACATCTGCGGCGCGTGGCCCAGCACCGGAAATTCCACGAGCTTGGCCCCCGGGATCGCCTTGGCGGCCGCCTTGCCCAGCTCCGGGTAGTTCCCGAGCGAAGCCCGCAGCTCCGGCGGGGCGAGGTCCTTGCCGATCGCCGTGTTGTCCTTCTGGCCGATCATCAACAAGGTCGGCACCGCGATCTGCGGCAGGCGGTAGACCACCGGCTGGGTCAGGATCATGTCGTAGAGGAGCGCCGAGTCCCAGGCGACCGCCTCCTTGCCCGGGCCGGCGTTCAGCCCAGCCAGCATCGTCACCCAGGGCTCGTAGCGCGGCTCCCACTGGCCGGCGTAGTAGGTCGCGGTCTCGTACGCGCGGATCGACGCCGCCGAGACCTTCAGTTCGCGCTGGTACCATTGCTCCACCGAGACCGGGGGGACGCCCTTGGCGCTCCAATCCTCCAGCCCGATCGGGTTGACCAGCACCAGCTGCGCCACGTCCTTCGGGTAGAGCAGGGCGTAATGCGCGGCCAGCATGCCGCCGGTGGAATGGCCGACCAGGATCGGTCGCGCGACCCCGAGCTTGTCGAGGAGGGCGTGGGTGTTCTCGGCGAGCTGTCGGAAGGTGAACTGGTAGGCGGCCGGCTTGCTCGACTTGCAGAACCCGATCTGGTCCGGGGCGATCACCCGGTAGCCGGCCTCGGTCAGAGCCCGGATCTGGCTCTCCCAAGTCGCCGCGCAGAAGTTCTTGCCGTGGAGCAGCACCGCGGTGCGCCCGTTCGGCGTCGCGGGCCGCACGTCGAGATAGGCCATCTGCACGGGCTGGCGCTGCGACGTGAGGGTGAAGCGCTCGACCGGGAAGGGGTACTCGAACCCTTCGAGTTCGGGCCCGTAGGCCGGCTCGGCCGCAGCAGCGCTCGGAAGCGGGAGGGCCGGGATAGCCACGACCAGGAGGGTGAGGGCGAGGACGGATCTGAGCATGGGCTGCCGGAAGCTTGAGCGGCGAGGGGCGTTGCGCCGTCCGCTCAGATCGGGCGGGCAGGACGCCCTGTCTACAGGATACCCTGTCCGACTGGCGGGGACGCGCATCTTCGCCGCCGCGCCGACCCGCGCTATCTGTCTCGCGTCCCGCCGGTCCGTGGCCCGGAGCCCCACAAGGAATTTCCGACGATGCGCTTCCCCGCCGTGGCCGTCCTCATCGGCGCCCTGGTCCTCGCCGCGGTGCCGGCCCGGGCCGCGGATGCCTGCGACGCGCTCGCCGCCAAGGTGATCCGGATCACGGGCGCCTCGCTCGCCGGCCGGGAGGGACCCTACGCGGTGTTCCGGGCCCAGGATGCCGAGCGGATGAGCCTCGATTGCCGGGCGCCGGCCCGGATCACGATCGCCTCCCGCGAGCGGGAGCCCGCAATCGCGTACTTCGTCCTGGTCGGGCTGGCCGCCCGGGCGCTCACCGGCGCGGAGCCGCAGGCGGTCGAGGTGCTGGCGCTCAACCTGCACCAGGACAGCCTGCTGGCCGACGCGCCGCGACGGGGGGGCACCGGCCAGGCGCTGATGCTGTGCGAGACCGGCCCCCGGACGGATGGGCTCCGGGACGACCTCACGGTCTGCCGGGTCGCACCCCGGGCCGGGGTTTCGCGAATCCGCCGCGCGGGGTAGAGCGCAGCCCATGTCGACACACGCAACACCCGGTCCCGTCGTCCAGGTCGGCGCGGCGCGCTTCGGAAACCACCTGCCGCTGACCCTGATCGCCGGCCCCTGCCAGCTCGAAGGGCGCAATCACGCCCTGGAAATCGCCGCAGCGCTCAAGGAGATGGCCGCGGACCTAGGGATCGGCCTCGTGTTCAAGACCTCGTTCGACAAGGCCAACCGGACCTCCGGGAGCGCCGCGCGGGGCATCGGCCTCGAAGGCGCCCTGCCGGTCTTCGCCGAGATCCGCGAATCCTTGAGCCTGCCGGTTCTGACCGACGTGCACGCCGCCGAGCATTGCGCGCCGGCCGCCGAGGCGGTGGACGTGCTCCAGATCCCGGCCTTCCTGTGTCGCCAGACCGACCTCCTCTTGGCGGCCGCCGCCACCGGCCGGGCGGTCAACATCAAGAAGGGGCAGTTCCTGGCCCCCTGGGACATGAAGCACGTCGCCGCCAAGGTGACGGAGGCCGGCAACCCCAACGTCATCGTCACCGAGCGCGGCGCCTCGTTCGGCTACAACACCCTCGTCTCGGATATGCGCAGCCTGCCGATCATGGCGCAGGTGACCCACGGCGCGCCAGTGGTGTTCGACGCCACCCATTCGGTGCAGCAGCCGGGCGGGCAGGGCGCCAGCTCCGGTGGCCAGCGCGAATTCGTCGCCGTGCTGGCCCGGGCCGCCGTGGCGGTCGGCGTCGCGGGGGTGTTCATCGAGACCCACCCGGATCCGGACCGGGCCCCCTCGGACGGCCCCAACATGGTCGCCCTGCGCGACCTGCCGGCTTTGCTCGAAGAGCTGATCGCCTTCGATCGGCTGGCCAAGCGCCGCTACGCCTGATCCCGGTCAGGCCGGCTGGAGCACGTGGATGCGCAGGGGCTGGACCAGGGAGTAGCGCCCGTCGGCCTCGCGCTCGGCCGCGCCCCGGAACGCCGCCTCCACGATCGGCCGCCGGGCTCGGATCGTTGCCTCCCGGGCGGGATCGACCGCGCTGACCCGCGCCAGGAAACCGTCCAGGTCGGCGAAGCTCTCGCGCCGTGCCAGGGTCACGTCCTGACGGCACAGGAAGGCACCACCCGACAGGGCCACCGCGATGGCCTCCTGCGCGGCGGCGCGGACCGCCGTCTCGTCCTCGATCGGCCGCAGGGCGTCGAAGAAGCTGCCCTCGGCCAGGGGCTCCACCACCACCAGGGTCCCGCCCGGCACCACGATCCGGGCCGCCTCGCGCAGGGCGGCGGCGGGGTCGGGCACGTGGTGCAGGGCGTTGAACATCACGGCGCCGTCGAAATGCGCGTCAGGGAACGGCAGGGCCTCGGCCGAGGCGGCCTCGAACCGCGCGGCCGGCACGGCCTCCCGGGCCTTGCCCAGGGCCGCCTCGCCCGGGTCGACGCCCGTCACCGAGGCGCCGTCCTCCGTGAGCCGTTTCGCCAGGGTCCCGGGCCCACACCCGATGTCGAGGATGCGCTTGCCGGCGAGCGGCGCGAAGGTATCGCGGATCAGCGTGAGGGCATCCATGGGGTCGGCTCTCCGGAACCGCGCCGGTCGCGGCGCAAGCGTAGGTAAGCAGTTTCCACCTGGAACGGGATGCACGAGCCGGCGTCATACCGGCTGAGATTGCGTTGGACTGGTCTTTCCCGTCCGCGCCGTCATTTTGAGACGAGGGCGCGCAGCGGAGACCTCTAGGGAGCCCTCCGGCCAGCCATGCGATCGCTGAGGGCTCGCTCGGTCACGCCTCAGGACGAGGGTGAGATCGGGATCTCCGTCCGCCTGAGCCGGCGTAAGACGGGAACCGGGCGGTCGGACAGCGCCGCCCCCACCCTCGGCGCAACAGCCGCAGGTTTAGACCCACTGCGATGCGGAAAGTATTCACAAGACCAGCGGCGGGCGTTTGCGAATGCCCGGGCGACCGGCAGTGATTCTATCGTATGGGTCGGAGATGAACCGTCGTTCAGGCGATCATGGTTATCAAAATCCGCATACGAAAACTCGGAACCGTTCGTTGTGCAGCCACGTTAGTGGGCATGTTCGATCACGGATCGAGAAGGAACGTCATGCGCAAGATCGGTATCATCGCCACCGCCGCCGCCCTGGCCCTCGGCAGCGTCGCCGCCACGACCGGCGCCGAGGCCCGTCCGTACGGTTTCCACGGCGGATACGGGCATGGCTATGGTCACGGCTACGGTTACCGCGGCGGACGTCGCGGCATCGGAACCGGCGCCGCCATCGGCCTCGGCATTGCC